>NZ_JBICII010000055.1:0-111677 GCF_043101865.1 Pseudomonas sp. zjy_15 | reverse complement strand
GGGGACGTAACCTTTGTAGGAGCGGGTTCACCCGCGAAGGGTCGCCCAGCGGCCCCGGCTTTCCCCGGCCGACAACAAAACATAACACCCCGCCCGTTGTACTCCCGCCAACATCCCCGCTACGATCCCCTCAAGCTATTGCAGGCCTCTAGATCAGGCATTCGCAAGGCCTGCAAGGCATTGACCCACCAAAAAGAACACAACAAGGGGGCAGTCATGAGGGAACAGTTACGTACGCCAGCCAGGCGTGGTGCCTGGCCATGGGCAGCCAGCGCGATGCTGGCACTGGCATTGGGTGTGTGGGCCGACAGCGCCCAGGCCGCGGCAGCCGACGAATACTCCACCGAGTCGGCCAAGGCCAGTGAAAGCCTGTTGATCGACACCACCCATGCCGGCAAGCGTCTGGTGGTGGTCGGTGATCGCGGCCACATTCTGTTCTCCGACGACCAGGGCAGTACCTGGACCCAGGCCCGGGTACCCACCCGGCAATTGCTCACTGCCGTGTTTTTCCTCGATGACAAGCATGGCTGGGCCGTCGGCCATGACGCGCAGATACTTGCCAGCAGCGACGGCGGCGCTACCTGGAGCAAGCAGTTCGAAGACCTCGCCCGTGAAGCGCCCTTGCTCGATGTCACCTTCCTCGACGCCCAGCACGGCTTTGCCGTGGGGGCCTATGGCGCCTTGCTGGAAACCACCGATGGCGGGCAGCACTGGCAGGACGTGGCCGAGCGGCTGGACAACCCGGATCAGTTGCACCTGAACGGTATCGCCCAAGTGCGCGATGCCGGCCTGTTCATCGTGGGTGAGCAGGGCGGTATGTACCGCTCCGCCGACAAGGGCCAGACCTGGGCCAAGGTCCAGGGCCCCTACGAGGGCTCGCTGTTCGGCGTGATCGGCACCGCCAGGCCGCAGACCCTGCTGGCCTACGGCCTTCGCGGCAACCTGTTCCGCTCCAGCGACTTCGGTGACAGCTGGCAGCCGATCGAACTCAAGGCCGCACGCGGTACGCTGGAGTTCGGCCTGGCAGGCGCTACGCTTGTCGATGATGGCACCCTGGTGCTGGTCGGCAATGGTGGCAGCGTGCTGCGCAGCACGGACGACGGCCAGACTTTCAGCGTGTACAACCGTGCCGACCGCCTCGCCCTGGCCGGCGTCAGTGGCCTGGCCAACGGCGGCCTGCTGCTGGTAGGGCAGGGTGGTGTGCACCTGACCAGCGCCGAAGGGGCTGATCAGGCTGCCCGGGAGGTGCGTCCATGACCAGCAGGGAGAGCATTGCCATGCACCCGCATCATCAGGATCAAGCCACGCTGCTCGAACGCCTGATCTTCAATAACCGCCCAGTGGTCATCGCCCTGTGCGTGCTGGTCAGCATTTTCCTGTTCTGGCAGGCCACGCAGATTCGCCCGTCCACCAGCTTCGAGAAGATGATCCCGCTGCAGCACCCGTTCATCGAGCAGATGATGGAGCACCGCAACGACCTGGCCAATCTCGGCAACACCGTGCGCATCTCGGTGGAGGCGGTGAACGGTGACATCTTCGACAAGGACTACATGGAGACCTTGCGTCAGATCCATGACGAGGTGTTCTACATTCCCGGTGTCGACCGGGCCGGGTTGAAGTCACTGTGGAGCCCCAGCGTGCGCTGGAGCGAGGTCACCGAGGAGGGCTTTTCCGGTGGCGAAGTAATCCCTAACACCTACAACGGTTCGCAGGACAGCCTCGATAGCTTGCGCGACAACGTGCTCAAGTCAGGCCAGGTGGGGCGCCTGGTAGGCAACAACTTCAAGTCCAGCATCGTCGACGTGCCGCTGCTGGAGAGCTACCCGGACCCGCAGGACCCTGGCAAACAGGTGAAGCTGGACTACCAGCAGTTCTCTCACCTGCTGGAAGAGAAGATCCGCGACAAGTTCCAGGCGCAGAACCCCAATGTAAAAATCCACATCGTCGGCTTTGCCAAGAAGGTCGGTGACCTGATCGATGGCCTGGTGATGGTGGCGATGTTCTTCGGCGTCGCCCTGGCGATCACCTTGGTGTTGTTGTACTGGTTTACCTGGTGCATCCGCAGCACTGTCGCCGTGCTCATTACCACGCTGGTGGCGGTGGTCTGGCAGTTGGGGCTGATGCATGCGGTGGGCTTTGGCCTGGACCCGTACTCGATGCTGGTGCCGTTCCTGATCTTCGCCATCGGCATTTCCCACGGGGTGCAGAAGATCAACGGTATCGCGCTGCAGTCGAGTGATGCCGACAATGCCCTAACCGCTGCCCGGCGCACATTCCGTCAGTTGTTCCTGCCGGGAATGATCGCCATTCTTGCCGACGCAGTGGGCTTCATTACCCTGCTCATCATCGACATCGGGGTGATTCGCGAACTGGCCATCGGCGCCTCCATCGGTGTGGCGGTGATCGTGTTCACCAACCTGATCATGTTGCCGGTGGCCATCTCCTACGTCGGCATCAGCAAGAAGGCCATCGAGCGCAGCAAGAAAGACGCGACCCGCGAGCACCCGTTCTGGCGCCTGTTGTCGAACTTCGCCAGTGCCAAGGTGGCGCCGGTGTCGGTGGTGCTGGCACTGCTCGCCTTCGCCGGCGGCCTGTGGTACAGCCAGAACCTGAAGATCGGTGACCTCGACCAGGGTGCACCGGAGCTGCGCCCCGACTCGCGCTACAACCAGGACAACAACTTCATCATCAGCAACTACTCGACCAGTTCCGATGTGCTGGTGATCATGGTCAAGACGCCGTCGGAGAAGTGCTCGGTCCACTCGACCATGGCGCCGATCGACGAGCTGATGTGGACCATGGAAAACACCCCAGGCGTGCAGTCGGCGATTTCCCTGGTCACCGTTTCCAAACAGGTGATCAAGGGCATGAACGAGGGCAGCCTGAAATGGGAAACCCTGTCGCGCAACCCGGACATCCTCAACAACTCTATCGCCCGGGCCGATGGCCTTTACAACGGCGACTGCTCATTGGCACCCGTGCTGGTGTTCCTCAATGATCACAAGGCTGAAACGCTGGAGCGCGTCACCGCCGTGGCCAAGGCGTTTGCCGACAGCCATGACAAGGAAGGCCTGCAGTTCCTGCTGGCGGCGGGCAACGCGGGCATCGAGGCCGCGACCAACGAGGTGATCAAGTCGGCCGAGCTGACCATCCTGATCCTGGTGTACATCTGCGTGGCCGTGATGTGCCTGATCACCTTCCGCTCGTTCGCCGCCACGCTGTGCATCGTGCTGCCCCTGGTGCTGACCTCGGTGCTGGGCAACGCGCTGATGGCCTACATGGGCATCGGGGTGAAAGTGGCGACCTTGCCGGTGGTGGCGCTGGGTGTGGGGATTGGTGTGGACTATGGCATCTATATCTACAGCCGCCTGGAAAGCTTCCTGCGTGCCGGTTTACCGTTGCAGGAGGCGTATTACCAGACCCTGCGCTCGACCGGCAAAGCGGTGCTGTTCACCGGGCTGTGCCTGGCCATTGGGGTATGCACCTGGATTTTCTCGGCGATCAAGTTCCAGGCGGACATGGGTCTGATGCTGACCTTCATGCTGCTTTGGAACATGTTTGGTGCGTTGTGGCTGCTACCGGCATTGGCGCGGTTCCTGATCAAGCCTGAGAAGATGGTGGGCAAGGAGGGTGGGTCGATCTTTGCCCATTGATTGAAGGGGCCGCAATGCGGCCCCAAGGTTATACTGCCAATCCATTTCAGATTGGTACCCCTATGTCCCCCCTCGCTACCGCCCTGCAGGCCTGCGATATGCTTCTGATCGACGGCCTGCACGCCTTCGACTTCACCGCCGATGAAGCCGGCCTCACTGTCGAATGCATGGACGGCCGCCAATTGCGCCGCTGGTCGTTCACGCCTGAGCAAATCGCTGCCGCCATCGCCACCGGAGACGAGTGGCAACTCGACGATGCCAACGGCGCGCATCGACTAGTCTGTATGAGTGCCTTTCGCGCCCCGGATGATGAGCAAGATGAACCGCACCTGGACTAACCTGCTGACCGCTAGCCTGATGAGCCTGACTATCCACGCCCACGCCTCGACGTTGCTGGTGGGCAGCTACACCGATGGCGCCAGCCAGGGTATCTACCGCTACCAGTTCGACGACAAGGCCGGCCGCATCGACCCCACACCGCGACAAGTGGTCAAGAACGTCAACCCTTCCTGGCTTGTGCTGTCGGCCGACCAGCGTCAGCTGTTCGTGGTCAATGAAACCCCGGGTGGCCATGCCAGTAGTTTCAGCGTCAGCACCAAGGGCGAAATCAAGCCGCTCAACCAGATGGTCACCCAAGGTGACGAACCGACTCACGCCAGCCTCAGTCGTGACCAGCGTTATCTGTTCGTGGCCAACTACGCGGTCAAGCCTGACCCCGGCGGCAGCCTGGTGGTCATCCCGGTGGCCAGGGACGGCAAACTCGAGCCCGCGGTGCAACAGGCCCGGCACAAGGCGAGTGGCGTCAACCCCGAGCGCCAGGCCGGTGCCCATGTGCATGCACTGGTGCTGTCGCCCGATGGCCAGCATGTCTATGCCTGCGACCTGGGCGCGGACAAGGTATTCATCTACCGCTACGACGGCGCCAGTGTGGACAAGCCGTTGAGCCCGGCAATCCCGGCCTCGGTGGCCTTGCCGCCAGGCAGTGGGCCCCGTCACCTGCTGTTCGACGCCAAGGGCCAGCATGCTTACCTGACGTTGGAGATGAGTGGCGAAGTGGTGATGTTCGACGTCGAGGACGCTGCTTTGCTTGAGCGTCAACGCCTGCCGCTGACCGAGCAGCAGGATGCAGCGGCCAAGGCAGCGGGAGGCCTGCACCTGTCGGCGGACGGCCGCTTCCTGTACGTGAGCAACCGTGGCACGGCGAATGAAATCCTGGTGTTTGCGGTTGGCAAGAATGACGGCCAGTTGACGTTCGTGCAGCGCCGTTCCGTGGAAGGCGATCACCCCCGTGAATTTGCCCTGGACCCTAGCGGCAATTTCCTGCTGGTAGCCAACCAGAAGAGCAACCAGATCGTGGTCATGCGCCGTGATCTCTTGACTGGCAAGTTGGGGGAGACCGTGCAGACCATGGCGCAGGACGCGCCTTCGGACCTGAAGTTCATCGATTAAGAGGTTGGGAGGGTTCGCTCATAGGTGAACTGGCCAGACACACCGTGCAAGAAGTGGATTTACCCGCGAAAGGGCCGGGCCTGCTGGCCAATTTTCACGCGCCGTTCACTGTTGCCGCCGCCACCGTATTCGCGGGTAAACCCGCGCCTACACGCAGATCGGTGGTGGACACAGGCCGTCGTAGGAGCGGGTTCACCCGCGAAAGGGCCGGCCCTGCTGGCCAAATTCCCACCCGCGATTCACCGTTGCCGCCGCCACCGTATTCGCGGGTAAACCCGCGCCTACACACAGATGGTGGTGGACACAGGCCGTCGTAGGAGCGGGTTCACCCGCGAAAGGGCCGGCCCTGCTGGCCAAATTTCCACCCGCGATTCACCGTTGCCGCCGCCACCGTATTTGCGGGTAAACCCGCGCCTACACACAGATGGTGGTGGACACAGGCCGTCGTAGGAGCGGGTTCACCCGCGAAAGGGCCGGCCCTGCTGGCCAAATTTCCACCCTGTTCAGCGAACCATGATCGCTTTGAACAGCTCCGAAGCCAGCCACCCCTCCAGCCAGCTCCGCACCCGCGGATAAGCCGCCTCGGCGAACCACTGCGGTTCGACCCCGGCAAACTGGCGCATCAGAGGCAGCAACGCGGCATCGGCCATGCTCGGGTGGTCGGCCAGCAGGTAGGGCTGGCCCGCCAGCAGGCCTTCTAGCTCCGCCAGCCAGGCCTCGGCCTGCTGGCGGTAATGTTCGCGGGAATGCTCCGGGTAACGTTCGGCATACTTGTACAGGTTCACGTGCGCCTTGAACGTGGTGTCATTGCGCGCAATCAGCGTTTCAGCCTGCTGTGCAGCCACAGGGTTGGCCTGTAGCCGCCAGTCCTGCGGGTCGTTTTGCGTCAGCGCCCAGCGCATGATGTCCAGGCTCTCTTCCAGTACCCCGGCACCGGTGTCCAGCACCGGTACCGTGCCCTTGGGCGACAAGGCCAGCAGCTCTGCCGGCTTGTTCTTCATCGCCACTTCGCAGATCTCCACCTCGCAGCCGGCATAGCGCAGGGCCAGGCGCGCACGCATGGCCCACGGGCAGCGGCGGAACGAGTAGAGGATCACCCGCACACCTCCACGTCACTCAGGCCATTACCCTGACGCCGCACCTGGATCTGTACCGGGATGCGCTCGTGCATTTCCTGTACGTGGGAAATCACCGCCACTTTGCGGCCCTGGGCTTGCAAGCCGTCGAGGGCGTCCATTGCCAACTGCAGTGACTCGGGGTCGAGGCTGCCGAAGCCTTCGTCGATGAACAACGATTCGATACGCAGGGTGCTGGAAGCCATCGACGCCAGGCCCAGGGCCAGGGCCAGCGACACCAGGAAGGTTTCCCCGCCCGACAACGAGTGCACCGAACGCAGTTCGTCGCCCATCTCGGTGTCCAGCACCAGCAGGCCAAGGGCACTGCCGCCGCGCTTCAGGCGGTAGCGGCGGGCCAGCTGACGCAGTTGGGCGTTGGCGTGGTGCAGCAGCAGGTCGAGGTTGTAGCCCTGGGCGATCTTGCGGAACACATCGCCCGAGGCCGAACCGATCAGGGCATTGAGGCGGGCCCAGCGTTGCCACTGCTGGTGGGCCTGTTCGATTTCTGCCGTCAGCGCCTGGTGGGCCTGCTGCCGGCGCTGGTCGTCGGCCTGTTGCGCGCGCAGTTCGGCGCACTGCTGCTCATGGTTGGCCAGGCGCCCGCGCAGTTCGGCCAGGGCCTGCTCCAGGGCTTCGGCCGAGGTGTCCACGGTCATTTGTGCGGCGTGTTGTTGCAGGCGCTGCTCACGTTCCTGCAGCAGCACGCGGCCTTGTTCGATGGCCTTCTCGGCACCTTGAACACGCTGACGCAGCTCATTCACCTGGGCGTCATCCATGGCCAGCAGGCGATCCAGCCCGGCGTCGTCCAGCTCCGGATGCTCGCTGCGCCATTGCGCGATCTGGCCCTGCAATTGCTGGCACTCGCTTTCCAGCGCCTGTTGCTGCTGGGCATTGGCCTTGAGTTCGCTGGCCAGTTGTACACCCTGGGTGCGCAGCTCCTGCAGGCGCTGGGCGGTGTCGGCGTCAAGGGCGCGGGCGTGTTCCAGCGCGGTGTCCATGTGCTGTTGCCAGGCTTCGGCGCTGGCATGTTCGCCGAGCAGTTCGCCGAGTGAGGCCAGGGCTTGCTGGCGTTGCTCGTCGAGGGCGGCCAGTTTCTGCTGCAACTGCTGCTGGCCTTGCAGGCGCGTCTGTTGTTGATCACGCAGCTTGTCCAGCTGGGTTTGGCGGGCTTGCTGTTCTTCCAGTTCGTCCTTGCGCTGGTCCAGTTGCTGCAGGCGCTGGGCAATCTGCTGGTCGAGGGCGAGGAAGGCATTGGCCGGGTCTTCGTTCAGGGCCTTGAGGGCTTCCTTGGGCAAGACGCCGGCCAGGTCGTCAAGGCCTTGCTGCAACTGCTGCTCATCGTTGGCCAGGGCCTGGTGCTGTTGCTCCAGATGGCGCTGGGCCTGTTGCTGGGCGTCGTAGGCCGCCTGCAATTGCTGGTTCAGGCGGGCGGCGTCTTTTTGCAGAGCCAGCAGGGCGCTCTGGCGTTTCTCGTCCTGGCTGATTTCTTCATCCAGGCGACGTAGCTGGCCGTCGAGCCAGGTGCTACGGGCCTTGTCGTCCTGCGGGGCGAGGGCTGGCCACAGGCTGTGTGCCTGCACCTGAGCCACCAGCGGTTGCAACTGTTCACCCAGTTGCTGCTGTTGCTGCTGGGAGTCCTTGAGCTGGGCGTTGACCACCCCCAGTTGGGTACGCAGTTCCACCAGCTTGCTGTTGAGGGTTTCGACCTGTTTCTGCGCTGCGTGCTCTTCGGCCTGGTCATGGCGACCCAGGCTCTGCAGCAGCGCTTCTGGCTGATGGAACGGGTGTTCGGCGCTGCCACAGACCGGGCAGGGTTCGCCGTCACGCAATTGTCCACGCAGTTCTTCGACGCTGGTGTTGCGTGCCAGGCGTTGCCGTTCCAGCAGTTGACGGGTGAGGACCAGCGCCTGTTCGGCGGCCTCCAGCTCGGCCTTGGCGGCAGTGCCTTCGGTAATCAGTTGCTGGCGTTGCAGCATGGCCTGCTGCTGCCGTTCACGCAGGGCGTCCAGCTGCTGGCGCAGCTCCTGTTCACGGCCGTGCAGGCGTGACATTTCCTCTACGGCGCGCTGCTGTTTGCGGTTGTCCTGCAGCATGCCGCCGAGCAGGTCGATCTGCTCGGCAAGGGCCTGGGGTTCGGCCTTGGCTTCACGGAACAACAGGTCGTAGGCGTCGCGCTCGGCCTGCAGGTGCGCATTGGCCTGGCTGGCCTGGGCCTGCAGGCCGGGTAACTCTTCTCGGCCCTTGGTCAGGCGGCCACCGATCAGCATTACCTGCTTCAGTTGCGGCAGGTAGGCGTGCCAGGCATTGGCCAGGCCCGCCAGGTGCTGGCTGTCGGCAAGCGCGGTTTCGATCTGCGCCAGTTGCTGCACGCTGCGCTGCTGGTTGTCTTCCAGCTGCTGCAGTTGCTGCTGGCCGTCAGCGAGCTGCTGTTGCGCCTGCTGGCTGATGTTGCGCTCGGCGGCCAGTTCCTGGTCCAGGCGTGCCAGACTGTCCTGCGCGGCAAAAGCCTGGCGCAGGCGCGGCGCGTTCTCGACGTGCTGGGCCTGGCGGTCGGCAAGCGCTTGGCGCGCATGGTCCAGCGCCTGTTCGAGCTCGCGGGTACGCACCTGCAGTTCGGCTTGTTGCTGTTGCTGCTCGGCAATTTTTGCCGCCACTGGCGCCAGCTGTGCGCTCAGTGCCTGTCGGCGGTGGAACTGGTGACGCTGTGGGGCCAGGCGCTCCAGGCGTACCAGGTCCAGGCGTGGTTCGGCCAGCTGTTGCCAGTCCAGTTCGGCGGCCTGCAGCGTGGTGCTGGCTTCGGTGTGTTGGGCCTGTAGCTGGCGTTGCTCATTCAGCCAACTGCGTTGCTTCTCCAGCTGACGCTCGCCGGCCTGGTCGGTCTTGAACTGCTGCTGCGCCTGCTCCAGGCGCTGGTCGAGCTCGGCACGGGCCTCGGCAGCCATCGGCAGCAGGTGGCTGGCGCGTTCTTTCAGGGCGTTGTGTGCCTCGCTGGCTTCGCGTGCCTTGCTGAAGGCACGCTGGCCCAGGCGGGTGTAGATGGCAGTGTTGGTGAGCTTTTCCAGCAGCTCGCTGCGGTCTTTGTCATCGGCCTTGAGGAACGCGCCGAACTCGCTCTGGGCCAGCATCACCGCACGGGTGAACTGTTCGAAGTTCAGGCCCAGGCGGGCTTCGACCAGTTGCTTGTATTCGTTCTTGCCACTGCCGAGCACCTGCTCGCTGTCGAGGTCGTAGAAGCTCTGGCGGCTGTGCTGCAGTTTGCCGTTGGCCTTGTCGCGGGCACGGTTGGCTTCCCAGCGGGCGCGGTAGCGGCGGCCGTCGATGCCGACGAAATCGACCTCGGCAAAACCGCTGCCGGTGCCACGGCGCAGCAGGTTGCGCGGGTCGGAAGTGGGGATTTCGCCGTCGGCGTCTGGCACCTTGGCCTCACGGCCAATGTCATTGAGGCGCGGCACGGTGCCAAACAGCGCCAGGCACAGGGCGTCGAGCAGGGTGCTCTTGCCGGCGCCGGTAGGCCCGGTGATGGCGAACAGGCCAGCGCTGGCCAACGGTTCTGCGGTGAAATCGATGTCGATCGGACCGGCCAGCGATGCCAGGTTCTTCAGGCGGATGGCGAGAATTTTCATGGCTGTTCCTCCTCCTGCAGCACGTCCTGCAACAGCAGGGCGAAGTCGGCCAGGGTCTGCTCGTCGGCGGGGTTGCCGTAGGCTTGCTCCCAGGCGCGACTGAACAGGTCTTGCGGGGTCATCTGGGCCAGCTCGACAAAGGCCAGGCCATCGTCTTCGGCGTTGTTGCGGCCAGCGTATTCGGCGCTGATGCGGATCAACCGTACCGCCTTGCCTTCAAGCGCGGTTTCGATCTGCTGGCGCAGGTCGGGTTGCGGCTCGTCGAGCATCACCCGCACCTCCAGCCAGGGCTGGCGGTTGGGGTCTTCAAGCAGGTCGATCACTGGCAGGTCGGCCAGTTGCTGCAACAGCTCGCCCAGCGGTGCCGGGCCCACCCGTTGCAGGGCCACGGCGCGTGGTACGGGGCGTGGCTCGACGCTGACCAGGCCGTTGCCGTCCAACTCCACTTCCAGGACCTGGTGCGGGTAGTTGATTTCGGCGAACGACAGCGGGATTGGCGAGCCGCTGTAGCGGATGCGTTCTTCGCGGTTGACCTTCTGCGGCTTGTGCAGGTGGCCCAGGGCGACGTAGCTGATAGCCTTGTCGAACAGCTTGGCCGGCAGCGCCTCGGCGTTGCCGATGATCAGGCTGCGTTCGGAGTCTTCCGACACCGCGCCACCTGCCATGTGAGCATGGCTGATGGCAATCAGCGCCTGGTCTTTCTTGCGCTTCTTCTGCGCGGCGGCGATCAGTTGCTGGTGCACCTGGGTGATGCCTTGCAGGTAGTCGTCACCCAACTGCGGGCCGGTCACTTCGGCCGGGCGCAGGAACGGCAGGGCCAGGCACCAGGCGGCCACCTTGCCACGGCCGTTGGTCAGCGGAATCAGCAGGCGCTCGGCATCCAGCTGGCCCTCGTCCAGCCAGTGCACACGGCCCAGGGCATGGGTGCGCAGGCGGCGCATGAGCGCGGCGGGCAGCTCGATGCGCGAACCGGAGTCGTGGTTGCCGGCGATCATCACGATGTCCAGCTTGGGCTGCTGCTCGTGGGCCTGGACGATGAAGTCGTAGAGGCGTTCCTGGGCTTTGACGGGCGGGTTGACGGTGTCGAAGATGTCGCCCGCAATCAGCAGCGCATCCGGCTGGCGCAGGTGTAGCTGGCCGAGCAGCCAGTCGAGGAAGCAGGCGTGTTCGAAATCGCGTTCCTGGCCGTGCAGGCTTTGGCCCAGGTGCCAGTCGGAGGTATGAAACAGACGCATGGATGACCTGTTGGTGTCGAGTCGAGCAAGCGAGGGCTTGGCTTGGGTGATGGGTGTTGCGCAAGGGCGGTATGGTAACCCATGCACGGGGCCGCTGTGCGGCCCGAAAGTTCAGCGCTTGATCTCATGGGCGCACGGTGCTGGTTGTCCTGCAGGCAAGCCCGCGCATTGAACCCCTTGTTCATGGATGGCATTGGCTTATCGCAGTAGCGTCCTGCGACTCCAGGCGTTGACGCGGGTTGCCACGTTGGTTCCATATTGATAGCAGGGTGTCGCGCATCTCGGTTTGCCCCACGGACATGTCGCGGCAAAGCATCGAGCACACGCTCGGCCACTTCCGCCTTGAACGTTCTGTGAGCTGGCTCTCGCTTTGCACCAGGGATCAAGCTTGCCCTCAAAAGTATGCTGATTTACCCTCCGAAACGGCCATGATCACGGCTATTCGAAACCCACGGACGACAATCACAGGAGTCACCAATGGAAGGCATCCCTCAGACCCAATCTTCCCCGGATAACCTCAAGCCAAAATGGCGGGAGCGTTTCGCCTTCTTCGATCAGTACGGCGCCCCCACCTCCGAGTCATACAAAGCCGCATTCCGCGCCTTGCCGTTCGGGAAGAAGTTGCTGATCAACAACAATTTCATAGCCTTTTTCTTCGGCCCGATCTATTGGTTCGTGCTGGGGCTGTGGAAGAAGAACCTGGTCATGCTGGCCATCATCATCGGCATCGGGCTGCTGCTGAGCGTCTATGAGGTCGCGACGGGCAGCGAAATCCCGCGTCCTCTGGATAACGGTATCAGCATGGGGTTTGCGTTTTTGTACAGCTTCCTGACCAACCGGGCCTATTACCTGAAGCAGGCCAAAGGGCAGCAGAGCTGGAACCCGTTCGAGGGGCAGCGGTTCATCTGACTCGGCTGGTACATTCGGCAAGTGTTGTCAGGGGCGGCCATGAGCTGAAAATTCGCAACCAGCCACTGCGCATCACTTGGGGTAGAGCGGCGGCAAACTGCCGTTCTCACCCGCCGGCAGCAATACCTGCTCAGCTGGCGGAATGGTACCAATCGCCCGCCACAAATCCTCCCCCTGCCAATACTGCCCGCTCTCGCTGTACAACGCCCCGTTCAAACCATCCAGCGCATCCGACAACGGTACGAAGCGCGCCGCCATCTCGGCCAGGGTTTCCGGTTGTTGCCGGGCCCAGGCATCCAGCGCCTGGCGCGTAGCCTGAGGGTCGTTGGCCTGGCACGCGCGCTTGAGGTCGTCCAGCAAGGTGCGTGGGCTTGGCCCGTTCTGCGCCGTGCGCAGCACCGCTGGCCGCGACCGGGCGCGCCACCACAGGGCAAAGCCCAGCACGGTGGTCAGGGCGAACACCAGTGTGGACAGCTGCCAGGGCCACAGCAGGGTGCTGGCGCTGCTGTTGTCGCCCACCGGGGTGTCGGCGCTCAGTGCCGGGTTGTCCTGCACGTTCAGCGTGCGTGCCGGCAGGCTGCTGTGTTCCAGGTGGTCTTCGCGGGTGTTCCACCAGGCCACTTCCAGCGCCGGCAAGGCCAGCGTGCCGCTGTGGGTCGGCACCAGGGCCTCGCGCTCTTCGCGGTTGGCGGTCATGCCCCGTTCGCTGATTTCGTTGCGCAGCAGTGGCTGGTCAGGGTAGCGACGCAGGCCGATGATTTCTGTGGCCGGCAGCGGTGGCAGTTGGGTGCTGGACAAGCCTTCGGCACGCAAGGTGATGCTGCGTGTCAGCGAGTCGCCAATCTGTACCTGCTGGCTGCCGGGGTCGGGGCTCCAGTGCTCTTCCAGGGTCAGGCTGCTGGTTGGCAACCACGGCAAGCCAGCCGGCCAGGCTGCCGGAATCGGCCGTACGTTAAGGCGCAAGGGCAGCGAGCTGACCTGGACCTGATGGCCGGCGCGGGCCGCGCCATTGGCCTGCGCTGCTGCGTCGTTGCTGGCGGCTGCCGTGGCGGTGAATGTCAGCGGCGGGATGTCGAGGGTACCGCTTTGCTGGGCATACACCGCATAGCGGGTTTCGATCACGCCATGACGCACGCCGTTGATTTCCTTTTCATACGTGCGCGACTCGCCCAGCGGCTCGACCTTGGCGTTCTCCAGTTGCAGGGGGCTGAGGCTGCTGTCGTCGTACAGCGCGACCGAGTGATAGATGCGCAGGGTCAGCACGGCTTGGGCCTGGACATAGACGTCGTGGTTGTCGAGGGTCGCTTCGATGAATACCTGAGCGTTTTCCTGGCGGCTGGCATCGGCCTGCAGCACTTGCAGTTCGATGGCCTGGCTGTGCGACTGGCCCAGTTGCAGCTCGGGGATGCGCAGGCTACCGCTGCGCCGTGGCAGCAGGGTAATGATCCAGCGGGTGCTGGCGCGGGTTTCGCCGTCGAGGGTGTGCAGGCTGTTCAGCTGGCGCGTGCCCCGCACTTCGAAGTCACCTTCCAGGGCGCGCAGGTCGGGCTTGCCGAACTGGGTGACGTCCTGGCTTTCCAGGGTCAGTTCCAGGCTTTCGCCAGCTTCCAGGCGGGTGCGGTCGACACTGGCCTGCAGCAGCGGCTCGGCCTGGGCCAGCACGGCCCACAGCAGGGTGAGGAGAAAGACGCCGAAGCGACTCATCGTGATTTTTCCTGATGCAATTGCTGTTCATACCAGAATTTGCGTCGCAGCAGCTCTGCCGGGTTGTCGGGGATTTCCCGCAGCCATTGTTCCAGGGCTTGGCGCTGTTCGCCGTCGAGGCTGGTCGACACTGGGCGCTGGGGCGGCTGGATGACGCTGTCGTCGCCCCCGGCCTGGTTGCCGGGGGCGGCCTGGCTGTTGCTGCTGCTTTCGCCGGGTTGTTCGGGGCTGGCCTGTTGGTCGTTGCCGGGTGTGCCTTGGGCCGGGCTGCTGGCCGAGCTGCTGTTGCCTTCGGTTTCGCTGCCGGGCGTGTCTTGGGCATCGTTGCCGGGTGGCTGTTCCTCGGCCTTGGCTTCACGTTGCAGCAGCAGTTGCTGCACCAGCGCCTGGTTGTCCAGCGCGGCTTGCAGGTCGGGCTGGCGCTCCAGGGCTTGTTCGTACGCATCCAGGGCGGCTTCCAGCTCGCCACCATGGGCCAGGGCATTGCCCCGATTGTAGTGGGCTGCTGCTGTGTCGCCTTGGGAAAATGCCTCGGCAGCACCGGCGTAGTCGCCGGCCTGGTACAGGGCCATGCCGCGCCATTGCGGGTTCTGGAAGTGACGCGCAGCGCTGGCCGGGCGGTTTTGCTCCAGCAGCTTCTGGCCTTGCTGGTCGGGGCGCAGCCACAGGTCGTTGAACTCGAAAGCGTGGCCGGGCTGCGGCAATGCCAGCAGCAGTGGCAGGCAGAACAGCCAGCCGCGCCGGCCTGCGCAGGCGGCCAGCAGCAACAACGGAATCAGCAGCCAGTAACCTTGGTCGGCCCAGCTGTCCAGTTGCAGGGTCTGGCCGTCATTGCGCCCGCTCCGCGGGTTGTCGAACAGGCCCAGGCCACGCAGGTCGAGGTCGTCGATGCGGGCGTGCCGGTAGCGACCACCCGTGCCGCTGATAAAACCTTTCAGGCTGGCACTGTCCAGGCGAGGCAAGAGGATGCCGCCCTGGTCGTCTTTAAGGTATTCGCCATTGGCCTGGCGCACAGGGGCGCCTTCGCGGCTGCCGATGCCCAGCATCAGCAGGCTGGGGCCCTGGCGGCCGAGGGCCTGGGTGATGCCTTGGCGCTCGGCGTCGCTGAGCGCCGAGCCTACCAGCAGCAGGCGGCCTTGGCCGAGGCCGCTCTGGGCCAGCAGCGCCAGGCCTTTTTGCACAGCCAGGTCGGCACGCTGGCCGGGTTTTGGCATGATCGACGGGTCGATGGCCTCGAGCAAATTGCGGGTGGTGGCCAGGTCGTCAGACAGCGGCACCAGGGTGTGCGCGGAGCCGGCATACACCACCAGCGCCGTCTGGCTGTCGCGGCGGTGTTCAAGCAGGTCGAGGATCTTGCGCCGCGCCTGTTCCAGGCGGTTGGGCGGGCTGTCCTCGGCGAGCATTTGCGGGGTCAGTTCGAGCAGGATCACCAGGGGGTCGGCCGGGCGCTGACGGCTTTCTTCCAGGCGCTGCCAGCTGGGCCCGAGCAGCGCCAGGACCACCAGCAACCAGGCAAGGCCCAATGCCACCCACGGCAGTTTGCTGGTGCTGCCGCTGCCGCCACCCAGCAGTACGCCATGGAAGGCTGGCGGCAGAATCATCTGCCAGCGCCCGGCACGTTTGCGCCGGTGCCACAGCTTGTACAGCAGCCAGCCGAGCACGGGAACTGCCAGCAGCCAGAGTGGGCGCAGCCATTGGGGCCACAAGTCGATCATCGCCGCCTCCTTAAACGCAAACGCTTCAAGCGTTGGCGCCATTCCGGGTGCGGCTGCAGGAAGCGCGGCTTGCGCAGCAGGCGTTGCAACAGGTTGTCGGGCCACTGCACGGCCACCACCAGCAGCACGCTGAGCAGCAGCGCCAGCGCCAGAGGCCAGGCGTAAAGAGCCTGGGCTGTGCGTGCCTGGGTCGGTTGCTGGGCCACGGGCTCCAGTTGGTCGAGGGTATCGCCGATAGCGTCCAGTTCGGCGCCGTCATGGGCGCGGAAGTAGGCGCCGTGGGTGATGTCGGCAATTTCCTTGAGCGCGGCTTCGTCCAGGTCCAGGCTCGGGTTGAGGCCGAGCAGGCCTGGGGTGCCACTGGCTTCGGGGTTGGCGCCGATACCGATGGTGTAGATGCGTACGCCTTCCTGGGCCGCCAGGCGGGCGGCTGTCAGCGGGTGAATCTGCCCGCCGTTGTTGGCGCCGTCGGTGATCAGCACCAGCACCCGGCTTTGTGCCGGGCGCTCGCGCAGGCGTTTGACCGCCAGGCCAATGGCGTCGCCGATGGCGGTGTTCTTGCCGGCGATGCCGATCTGCGCCTCGATGAGGAAGGTGCGCACGGTGCGCCGGTCAAAGGTGAGCGGCGCCTGCAGGTAGGCCTGGCTGCCGAACAGGATCAGGCCCACGCGGTCGCCTTCACGGTCTTGCAGGAAGTCGCCCATCAGCGCCTTGACCAGATCGAGGCGGCTGATGTCCTCGTTCTTCCACTGCATGTCGGGGAAGTCCATCGACCCGGACACGTCCACCGCCACCAGCAGGTCGCGGCCGCTGGCGGCGATCGGCACCGGTTCGCCCAGCCATTGCGGGCGAGCGGCGGCGCACAGCAGCAACAGCCAGATGACGACGAACGGTGCCTGCTGGCGCAAGGTGGGCAGGTTGAGCCGTGCGCGGCGCCCGGCCAGGCCTTCCAGCTCGTTGAGGAAACCCACCTTGAGCACCGGTTCACCGCTGTCGGCTGCGGGCAGCAGCAGGCGCGCCAGCCATGGCAGCGGCAACAGGGCGAAGACCCACGGCCAGGCCAGTTCAAACATGCTTGCGGATCCAGGTTTCGACGGCTTGGCTGAGCCCGGCGATGGCCTTGTCATCGAGCTTGCACTCGGGTTTATAGGCGCCTTCGACCAGTACCATCCAGCGGGTCAGGCCGGCGGCCGGGCAGCGGTTGTCGAGAAAGGCCAGCCACTGGCGGCCGTTGAGGGTGTGGCTGTTGGCGCCTGGGTAGTGGTTGCGGCACAGGCGTTTGAGCAGGGCGTTGATCTGTTGCAGCCAGGCGCCAGCCGGGGCACCGTCATACGGGCGTGGCAGGCGGGCCAGCTCGGCCAAGGCCTCCAGGCGCACCGGGTCCAGGGGTTGTTCGGCGCGCACGATGCGGCGTTTGCCCGGGCGCCAGCGGCGCAGCCGCCACAGGCCCCAGCCCAGTAGCGGCAGGACGGCCAGCAGCAGCCACCAGCCCGGTGCGGGTGGCCACAGGCTGACCGGTGCCGGGGCGATCAGTGGGTGCAACTGGTCGAGCGGGTTCATGACGCGCTCCGTGGCCGTTGGGCGCTCAGGTACTCGCGCAGTTGTTCGACCATTTCGCTTTGCGTGCTCAGTGGCATCAGTACCACCCTCAGCTTTTGCGCCATCAGCTCCCAGCGCTCGATACGGGCTTCAGCCTGCTGGCGGTACGCCTGGCGCAGGTTGGCGTCGAGGGTGTCTAGCTCCAGCTGGGCGCTGCGCTGAGCGAAGCGCAGCAGGCCGGCGGCGGGCAACGCGTGGTCGAGCGGGTCGGATACCGGCAGCAACAGCAGGTCGCAATGCCGTGAGAGCATGGCCAGGTGCTGTTCCACCTGGGCGCTGAGCGAGCGTTCATCGCAGATCACGATGGCCAGGCTGCCGGGACGCAGCACTTCGCGGGCGCGGCGCAGGGCCAGGCCGAGGCTATCGGCCCCCGGTACGGCTTCGGTGTGCAGTGACTGGTTGACCTTTGCCAAGCGGTTGAGCAGTTGCAGCAGGCTCTGTTTGCTGCGCCGGGGTTTGACTTCGTGGTGTTCGTTGTCGCCGAACACCAGGCCACCGATGCGGTCGTTGTGGCCCAGCGCTGCCCAGCCGAACAGCGCCGCCGCCTGGGCCGCCAAAACGGACTTGAACATCAGCCCCGAGCCGAAGAAAAGCCTTTGGCTTTGTTCGACGAGGATGAAGATCGGCCGCTCGCGTTCTTCGTGGAACAGCTTGGTGTGCGGCTCCTGGGTCCGCGCAGTGACACGCCAGTCGATGTTGCGCACATCATCGCCGGCCTGGTAAACGCGCACCTGGTCGAAGTCGACGCCGCGCCCGCGCAGCCTCGAATGGTGCAGGCCAACCAGCGGGCTGCGTTGGCCGGGCTTGGAAAACAGCTGGATTTCGCGCACGCGGTGGCGCATGTCGATCAGATCGGCAAGGCCAATGCGGATGCCATGTTCGGCCAGCTGCGCAGTGGGCATGGGCTCAGGCAACGGCGACGACGTCGAGGATGCGCTGGATCACGCGGTCCTGGTCGATCCCTGCCGCCTCGGCCTCGAACGAGAGGATGATACGGTGGCGCAGTACGTCGAACAGCACGGCCTGGATGTCTTCGGGGCTGACGAAGTCGCGCCCGGCCAGCCAGGCGTGGGCGCGCGCGCAGCGGTCCAGCGAGATGGAGCCGCGCGGGCTGGCGCCGTAGGCGATCCAGTCGGCCAGCTCGGTGTCGAACTTGGCCGGAGTGCGGGTGGCCATGACCAGTTGCACCAGGTATTCCTCCACTGCGTCGGCCATGTACAGGCCAAGGATTTCCTTGCGCGCGGCGAAGATGGCCTGCTGGCTGACCCGGCGCTCAGGCTTGGTCTCGCCGCCCAGAGCTTCACCCCGGGCCTGCGCCAGGATACGCCGCTCTACGGCGGCATCGGGGAAACCGATTTTTACATGCATCAGGAAGCGGTCGAGCTGGGCTTCGGGCAGCGGGTAGGTGCCTTCCTGCTCGATCGGGTTCTGCGTGGCCATGACCAGAAACAGCGGCGACAGGTCGTAGGTGCTGCGGCCCACGCTGACCTGGCGCTCGGCCATGGCTTCGAGCAGCGCCGACTGCACCTTGGCCGGCGCGCGGTTGATTTCGTCGGCCAGCACCAGGTTATGGAAGATAGGCCCCTGCTGGAACACGAAGCTGCCGGTTTCCGGGCGGTAAATCTCCGTGCCGGTGATGTCGGCCGGGAGCAGGTCGGGGGTGAACTGGATGCGATGGAACTGCGCTTCGATGCCTTCTGCGAGTTCTTTGATGGCTTTGGTCTTGGCCAGGCCAGGTGCCCCTTCGACCAGCATGTGGCCGTCGGCCAGCAGCACGATCAACAGCCGTTCGACCAGTTTTTCCTGGCCTAGGATCTGGGTAGAAAGAAAAGTGCGCAGCGCGATCAGCGCTTCACGGTGTTCCATCGGCGACGGTTCCTGGTAGGGGGCCTGAGGCGGCGTGAGGCAGCAGCCTTGGCAAGGGGTGATACTTTAATCTATCCGGGGGGGCGGCGACCAATGGCGGCGGGTAAATTTATCGTTGCAGTCGGGCATGCGGGTAAAGAAATGTCCCACGTATGGCTGGCCATTGCCTGATGTTCCGTGACGGCGTGCTGGCGCCTGCTTGTGCTTTTTGGGCAAGCAGAAGGCACGATGATGAAAATGAGCAGCGGCAGCACGCCAAACCTTACGCCGGTCACCCTGCGTTTTGGCGTGTTCTTCGATGGCACCGGTAACAACCTGCACAATGCCACGACGGTGGGTGAGCAGGAGGACAAAGGCGGCAGCTATGGCAACGCCTTGAGCAATGTGGCCCTGTTGCATGCGCTGTATCCGGCTGATGCGGTCAGTGCCGACGGGGCCCAGGCGTTCTTGAAGCGCTATGTGGAAGGCGTGGGCACGTTGGCGGGTGAAGCCGACCATGTCTACGCCTCGGCCACCGGGCACGGGCGCACGGGTGCCGAGGCGCGGGTGGCCGAGGCGTTGCAGGGGATGGCCGAGCAACTGCAGGCGTGGCGCCGGGCGCATCCGCAGGCAACGCTGGAAGGGGTCGAGTTCGACCTTTTCGGTTTCAGCCGCGGCGCGGCAGCGGTGCGGCATCTGGCCAACCTGCTGCACGATGGCGCGGGCTGGCTGTTGTCGGTGGCGTGCGAAACCTCGATCAACTTTATTGGCCTGTTCGACACCGTGGCGGCAATCGTCGCGCCCCTACAGGGTGACTTCGACCCTGCAGACGACCGCCACGGCGGCCTGCGCCTGGGCCTGGGTGCGGATATTGCCCGGCACGTGGTGCAGTTGGTGGCCGAGGACGAGCGGCGGCATAACTTCCCGCTGGTGCGCAGTGGCCACGACATCGTGCTGCCGGGCGTGCACTCGAACATTGGTGGTGGTTACCCGGAGACCCTCCTGGAGCAGGTGCTGCTGTGCAAGCCGCAGTCCCAGCGGGTGCCCGCAGGCATGTGCGTCGAGCAGTGCCGCGTACATGCCAAGGTGAGTGCCTTGCTGGCTTCGGCGTTTGCCGACATGGGCGAACCCAGGCCGCGCGTGATGACCTGGGAGGAGCCGATTGCCGGTGGGCGGCGGGACGAGGCGCAAAAGCAGGTCTATGCGGCGGTGTACCGGGAGCGGCAAGTGGCGGGGCACCTGTCCCGGGTGTACTTGAGCGTGATGCGGGCGTTGGCGGTGCGCGCTGGCGTGCCATTTGCGCCGTTGGGGGCGCAGGCTGAGCATTGGCTGCCGGATGAGTTGTCGGGTATCAGCCGCAAATTGCATGCCTTTGCCTTGGGGGAAACTGGCCAGGTGGGGTTGAGCGAGGAAGAACAGCGGCTGTTGCGCGACAGATACGTGCATGCGTCAGCGAACTGGAATGCACTGAAGGGCTTGCGCAACAGTGTGCTGGATGTGTTGTTCGTCAATCGGCCGGGGGCAGGCGGGCGAGTGATGCATGCCAACCCGGCGCAATGAATGATTGATCGTGGCCTGGCAATGCTGCACCGGGTCCTACTGGGCGCGCGCCAACTGTTCTGTCGCGCGTCTCCTGGCTGAATACGTCTCCTGTGCCAGGGTCAGCAGCACTGTCAGCAGCATGAATACCACCGATGCGATGAAAATCCCGTTGGGCAGGCGCTGATCGAGCATCCAGCCGAATGCCACCGGCCCGATGGCCCCGCCGACGTTGAACCCGGTCGACACCAGGCCGAAGGTTTTGCCCTCGGCCCCGGGTGGCGCCGCCGCCTTGACCAGCATGTCCCGTGATGGGGCGATGACCCCGGTGAGCAAGCCGATGGCACCCAGTACGACCACCAACGCCCAGCCCTGCAGCAGCCCCAGCGCCACCAGTGCGGTCAGCGCAGCCGCCAGCGCGAAGGCCAGTGCCGCCACCAGGCCATGGCGGCGGGTACGGTCGGCCAAAGCGCCCCCGCACAGCACGCCGGCTGCGCTGCTCAGCAGGAAAGCGGTGAGCGCGGCGTTGGCCCAGGCCAGCGTCAGGCCTTGGCCCTGGACCAGGGCGGCCACGGAGAATTTCTCGATGGCACTGGTGCTCAGGTTGAGCAGGATGAACAGCACCGTCAGCACGCCGATCATGGGGGTGAACAAGCGTACGCGGACTGTTGCTGCGGCCGGGCCTGCGCCTTGTGGGTTGGCTGGCCTGGCGACCCGGTACACGCCGCTGCCGGGTATCGATATCAGCAGCAGCGCGGCTACCCCGAATACCGCGCCCGCCGCCAGGGCTGCCCGCGTGCCGAACGCTGCGGCGATGCCGAGGAATACTGCAGGTGTAACGGCCGAACCGAGGAAGCCGGCAAAGGTATGAATAGAGAACGACCGCCCCAGGCGTGCTGGCTCGATGCCGTTGGCCAGCAGCGCATAGTCGGCCGGGTGATACACACCATTGGCCAGGCCAGCCATGGCCATCGCCACCAGCAATACCGCGTAACCGGGGCTGGCCGCCAGCAGCACAAAGCTGAGGCTGCCCAACAGCAGCCCGGCCTTGAGCATTTTACGTGCACCGTAGTGGTCGACGGCGTAACCCAGCGGGGCCTGCACCAGCGCGGAGACGATGTTGAACACTGCCAGGGCTACGCCGAGCTCTACGAAGCCCACGCCCAGCAGGCCGGGCAGCACCGGCAGTAGCGCCGGGATCAGCATGATGTGCACATGGCTGACGAAATGCACGGCAGCAATTTGGGTCAGCAGCTTGGGGCCAGGGTGGGGCATGTCGATACCTGTTGAACAGCGTGCGCCCCTGGCGCACGGCAGGATGGTGGAAATCCCGCTTAGCGGGAGGCGCCCCTCAAACCGGGGAGGCGGCCGTTGAGTACAACATGGGCCAGCAGACCAATGACCAGGCCCCAGAAAGCCCCGCCAATGCCCAACAGGCTGATGTTGGCCGCCGCCGCCAGGAAGGTGATCAGTGCTGACTCGCGTGAGCGGGCATCGGCCATGGCGCTGGCCAGGCTGGCGCCGATGGTACCCAGCAGGGCAAGGCCCGCCAGGGTGGTGATAAAGGTGCCCGGCAGGGCCATGAAGACACTCGCGAGCGTGACGCCGAACACCCCGACCAGGATGTAGCAGACACCGGCAGCGATGCCCGCTACCCAGCGCTTGTCCGGGTTTTCATGGGCTTCCTTGCCGGTGCAGATGGCTGCGGTGATGGCGGCGATGTTGAACGCGTGTGAACCGAAGGGCGCCATCAGCAACGAGCCGATGCCGGTGACGGCGACAATCGGGTTGGCGCTGGTCTTGAAACCATCGTTGCGCAGCACCAGCATGCCGGGCATGTACTGGCCGGTGAGGGTGATCAGGAACAAGGGTAGGGCCACGCTGAGGGCCGCGTTGAGGGAGAAGGTGGGCGCGGTGAAAACCGGTGAGGCGAATTCCAGCCGCAACGTCGTCAGGCCCACTTGCCCCTGCAGCAACAGGTAGCCCAGGCCCAGCAGCAGTATGGCGACCACGGCGTAACGGGCGGTGAAGCGTTTGAAGGCCACATAGGCTGCAATCAGCAGCCCGGCGAGGGCGGGGTCGACCGACAGGCTGGCAAAGGCACCGATGCCGAACTGCAGCAGGATGCCGGCCAGCAGGCCGGCGGCAATGCCGCCGGGCACGACGCGCACCAGGCGCTCGAAGCACCCGCTAAGCCCCAGCACCACGAAGCCGGCGGCCGACAGCAGGTAGGCACCTATGGCCTCGCTGTAGGGCACGCTGGCAAGCGCGGTGACCAGGAACGCGGCGGCTGGCGTGGACCAGGCTGTGATGACCGGCTCGCGGGTGTACCAGGACAGTGCCAGGCCGCTGAGGCCGACGCCGATCGACACCGCCCAGACCCACGATGACGTCAGTTCCGGGCTCAGCCCGGCCACTTTGGCTGCCTGGAACACCAGGATGAACGTGCCGCCGTAGTTGACGATCACCGAAACGAGTCCGGCAATCACCGGGTGAAGGATGTCTGTCAGCCTCAGTGGGATAGCAGAGCTTTGTGCAGGCGCGTCCATGGTTGCCTCTGGGAATGGTCAGATGAGGAGCAGTTTTGTGTGGCGAAGGGGTAATGCGACTGCAGCGTCATTGGCCCCTTCGCTGCAAAAGGCTGTTTCTGAAGAAAAAGGCTGCCCGACAGCGACAGGCTGCCGGGCAGTTTTGTGCGTCAGTTGGTCAGCGCCACCAGCAGGCTTTTCAGGTGGTTGCTGCCTTGCGCATCCAGTGGCTGCAGGGGCAGGCGTGGGGCGCCGACATCCTGGCCGAGCATTTTCAGGCCGGCCTTGATGGTGGTCGGCAGGCCACGGCGGGTGATGTATTCCAGCAGTTCGTACTGGCGATAGAACAACGCACGGGCTTCGGCCAGATCGCCTTGTTGTACGGCGTCCCACAGCGCCAGGTTGAGTGCCGGGATCAGGTTGGGCGCGGCGGTACACCAGCCCGTGGCACCGGCCACCAAGGCTTCCAGGGTCAGCGGGTTGCAACCGTTGTAGAACGCCACCTGCCCATCCGTAGCCTTGAACAGGCGGTGCATGCGCTGGATGTCACCGGTGCTTTCCTTGACCATGGTCACGTTGGGCACCTCGCCGAGGATACGCAGGATCAGCTCCACCGACAGGTCGGTGCCGCTGGTGCCCGGGTTGTTGTAGAGCATGATCGGAATGTCGATGGCGGCGCCGACCGCCTTGTAGTGGGCGACCACTTCGGCTTCGGTGAGCTTCCAGTAAGAGATGGGCAGCACCATCACTGCCGTAGCACCGCAGGCCTGTGCCAGGCGGGCACGCTGCACGGTGCGGGCGGTGGTCAGGTCGGAGACGCTGACCACGCTGGGTACGCGCCCGGCAATGCGTGCCTGGCTGAAGCGCACCACGGTTTCCCATTCGTTATCGGACAGGTAGGCCCCTTCGCCGGTGCTGCCCAGCGGCGCGATGGCGTGCACGCCGTCTGCGATCAGGCTATCGATGGACGTGCCCAGGGCATCCAGGTCGAGTGTGCCGTCTGCCGTGAAGGGGGTGATGGTGTAGCCGATAACGCCGCGAATTACAGATGTAGACATGACCAGGCACCTTTGCCGTTGTTGAGGAAAGAGTACAGCTTCGATCAGCCCAGGCAGTCGCCATGGGCACGCAAGGCACGGCGCGCGTAGTAGCTGAAGGCGGCGCCGTGACGTTTGGGGGTGGAAATCCAGTCGTGGGCTTCTTTGCCCAGTGCTTCGGGGATGGGGCGGATGTCACCGGCGCCCATGGCCAGCAGTTGCATCTTTGCTGCGCGCTCGAACAGCAGGGCGAGCACGCAGGCTTCCTCGATCGAACGGCCAGCGATCAGCAGGCCATGATGGGAAAGCAGGATTGCGCGCTTGTCGCCAATCGCCTTCGCGATGATTTCGCCTTCTTCGTTGCCCACCGGCACACCGGGCCATTCCTTGAGGAATGCACAGTCGTCGAACAGTGGGCACAGGTCCATGTGCGAGATGGCCAGCGGAACTTCCAGCATCGACAAGGCGGCGCTGTGCAGCGGGTGGGTGTGGATGATGCAGTTGACGTCGGGGCGGGCGCGGTACAGCCAGCTGTGGAAGCGGTTGGCCGGGTTGGCCATGCCACGGCCTTGCAGCACCGTCAGGTCTTCGTCCACTACCAGCAGGTTGGAGGCGGCAATTTCGTCGAAGCCAAGCCCCAGTTGTTGGGTGTAGTAGGTGCCAGGTTCCTGCGCGCGCGCAGTGATCTGCCCGGCCAGGCCAGAGTCGTGGCCGCCGTCGAACAGGATACGGCAGGTGAGGGCGAGCTTTTGTCGCGCGGTGTAGGTGTTGTCGGCCAGCGCCGTCAGCATCTGTTGCTGGGCGAGTTTGACAAGCTGGTCCTTGGGGGTGTGCATGGTGGTCGTCATGGGCGGTACCTGCAAGGGGAAGAGTGTATGGATGACTGATCGGCGCGGAGGCGACGCCAGGACACGGCGTTGATCATAATGACACAATGTGTCATATGCAAGCGATGTGTCATCCTTGGCTCAGGTCGTCAAAGCGCCCGTGCCAGCGCAATCTGTTATGGCGTGCATACGTAACTGGTATTACTTGCCCCGGCTTCCCGCTGTTTAGCATCGACCTGGTCTTAACCGTCGACGAGAACAACAACGTGAACCTAGGAACCCTATCCAGTCGAAGTGCAAGATACTGGCCTGAACGTTTGGCGGTGATCGACCGCCATACCCGGCTGACCTTCGCTCAGCTCGAACAGCGGGCCAACCAGCTGGCCTCGGCCTTGCTGGCACAGGGCATCGCCATGGGCGAGCATGTCGCCATCCTGGCGCCCAACCGCGCCGAACTGGTGGAAGCAGAAGTGGCTTTCTACAAGGCCGGCCTGGTCAAGGTACCGGTCAATGCGCGTCTGGCACCGGATGAAGTGATTCAGGTGCTCAACGACGCCTGCAGTGTCGCGCTGATCGCCGATGCGCAACTCGCCCAGGCGTTGCTGGCCCGCAGGCACGAGATACCTTCGGTACGCTTGATCGTGACCTTGGGTGAGCGGGGCGGTGACATCACCTATGCCGCACTGCTGGCCCTAGGCAGTAGCCAGCCAATCAGCTGCGACCTGCCTGACGATGCCCTTGCCGTTTTGCATTACACCTCTGGCAGCTCTGGTGTGCTCAAGGCTGCGATGCTCAGCGTGGGCAACCGCAAGGCGCTAATCCGCAAGAGCCTCGCCAGCCCGACCCGTCGCGCCGCCCCGGGCGACGTCATGGCCCACGTTGGCCCTATCACCCATGCCAGCGGCATGCAGCTGATGCCACTGCTGGCGGTCGGTGCCTGCAACCTGCTGCTGGAGCGCTACGACGACCAACTGTTGCTCGAGACCATCCAGCGCGAAGGCGTGACCCGGTTGTTCCTGGTACCTGCCATGATCAATCGCCTGGTCAACTTCCCCGATGTCGAGCGCTACGACCTGAGCAGCTTGCGCCTGGTGATGTACGGTGCCGCGCCGATGGCGCCAGCACTGGTGAAGCGGGCCATCGAGGTGTTCGGGCCGATCCTGGCCCAGGGTTACGGTGCTGGCGAGACCTGCTCGCTGGTAACCGTCCTGACCGAACAGGACCATCTGTGCGAGGGCGGCGACTACCGGCGCCTGGCCTCGTGCGGGCGTTGCTACTTCGAGACCGACCTGCGCGTGGTGAACGACCACTTCCAGGACGTCCAGCCGGGAGAGGTGGGCGAAATCGTAGTCAAGGGCCCGGACATCATGCAGGGCTACTGGCGCGCACCCCACCTCACCGCCGAGGTGATGCGCGACGGCTACTACCTGACTGGCGACCTGGCCACGGTGGATGAGCAGGGGTATGTGTTCATCGTCGACCGCAAGAAAGAAATGATCATTTCCGGTGGTTTCAACATTTACCCCAGCGAGGTCGAGCAGGTGCTCTACAGCATGCCGCAGGTGTTCGAGGCGGCGGTGGTGGGGGTGCCTGACGAGCAGTGGGGCGAAGCGGTGCGGGCGGTGATCGTGCTCAAGCCGGGCATGGTGCTGCAGGAGCAGGACGTCATCGAACATTGCGCCCAGGCCCTGGCCGGCTTCAAGAAACCACGTGCGGTGGACTTCGTCAGCGAGCTGCCGAAAAACCCCAACGGCAAGGTGGTACGCCGGCTGATCCGTGACGCCTACTGGCAAAACAGCGAACGCCGTATCTGACACGAGGAACGACCATGTATCAGCCAAGCGAAAAGGCCCAACAGATCATCGAGGCCATCAGTGGCTTCGTTCGCAACGAAATCCTGCCCCTGGAACAGCAAGCCGGTCTCAGTTGGGCAGAGCCGCACCCGCGGGCGGTGCTGCAGCAGGTATGGCAGCGCTCGTGCGAGCAGGGCTTCTACAACATCATGCTGCCCGAGGCGATAGGTGGCGCCGGGTTGAGCGTGTCAGACCTGTGTGCGGTCAAGGAAGCCACGGTGCTCACCGGCTCGATGCTGGCGCCGCATATTCTCGGTGAGCTTTCCGGGCCGCCCCGCATCGGCCATCTGTTCAAGGTGGCGAGCCCGACCCAGATCGAGGCGTTTCTGCAGCCGGTGTGCCGTGCCGAAAAGGCCGTGTGCTTCGCCCTGACTGAAAGCGAAGCCGGCTCTGATGCAACGGCGATCAAGACCTCCGCACGGCGGGAAGGTGAACACTATGTGCTGAACGGCGCCAAGCGCTACATTTCGGGTGCGCCCTATGCCGACATCGCCGTGCTGCTTGCAGTGACGGATCCCGGGCGCGGTGCCCAAGGAATTTCGGCATTCTTCGTCGACCTGAGTGCCCCGGGGGTAAGGGTTGAAAGCGATTATTCGGTCATGTCCGGCGGTGGTGCGCATGGCGACATCATCCTTGAGGACGTACGGGTGCCGGCGGCCAACCGCATCGGTGAGCAAGGGCAGGGTTTCAAGCTGGCGATGGGGCGCATCACCCTCAATCGCCTGCTGCATTGCCCCACCTTGCTGGGGCTGGCCGGCCTGGCCCTGAACCTCTCGATCGACTATGCCCGCACGCGCAAGCAGTTCGGCCAGCCTATCGCCATGTTCCAGTCGATCAACCACATGATCGCTGACATGGCCACCGAGCTGCATGCTGCACGCAGCATGGTCTACGTCACGGCAGCGGTGAATGATGCCGGCGGCAATATCCGCACCCAGGCCCCGATGTGCAAGCTGTTCGTTTCGGAGACGGCCTTCCGCATCGCCGATCGTGCGGTGCAGATACACGGCGGTGCCGGGCTGCTGCGTGGCAACCCGGTGGAGTGGATATTCCGCGCGACACGTATGATGCGCATTCTCACCGGAACCAGCGAGATCCAGCGCAACACCATCGCCAAGGGCGTGCTCATGCCTGAGCAATGACGCGGTATGCCCGGCCCGTGGCGGCCGGGCTCTCCAGACAATAACAAGAACGAGAGATCATCATGACTCATACTGACACCCCCGCGCGTGCAGGCACGGCCTGGATGATTGCGGTACTGCTGGCGCTGTTGATGCTGGTGAATTTCCTGGACAAGGTGGTCATCGGCCTGGTGGCGGTGCCGATGTCCAAGGAACTGGGCTTGTCCCCTGCCGAGTTCGGCTTGGTAGGGGGCGCACTGCACTGGTTCTTCGCCATCTCGGCGGTGATAGGCGGCTTCATGGCCAACCGGCGGCCAACCCGCACCCTGCTGCTGGGCATGGGCGCATTCTGGGCGCTTATCCAGTTGCCCATGTTGTTCGTCAGCTCGCTGTGGGCGATCGTCGCCTGCCGGGTGCTGCTGGGTATTGGCGAGGGGCCGGCCTCACCGGTGGCTACACATGCCTTGTACAAGTGGTTCCCCAACGACCGTCGCAACCTTCCCGTGGCGCTGTTGCATACCGGCAGTGCGCTGGGGCTGCTGGTCGCGGGTGCCATGATCCCATGGATCAGTGTGCACTACGGCTGGCGCATGAACTTCATCGTGCTGGCGGTGATCGGCGCGGTGTGGTGTGTGCTGTGGTGGCTGCTGGGCAGCGAGGGCAACCTCGACCGCATTCGCCCGGGCCAGCTTGAAGAAGGGCAGGCCTCTGTTCCCTATCGTCGTCTGCTCGGTGACCGCACGGTACTGGGCAACTACCTGTGCCACTTCGCCGCCAACTGGTCCTTGGCGTTGACCCTGACCTGGGTACCGAGCTATCTGGAAACCGGGCTGGGTATCGACCCGATCATGACCGGCCAGGTGTTCGTTCTGTTCGTGGTGGTTACCACGCCGTTGAGCCTGTTCATGGCCTGGCTGTCACAGCGAATGATGCGTGCCGGGGTTGCCACACGCTGGTCGCGCGGTGCGTTCGTTTCCGTGTGCCTGATCGCCAGCGGGCTGCTGTCAGCGGCGTTGTTCCTGCCTGGTCTGAGCAACGTCGAGCGGATCGTCAGCCTCACGTTCAGCGGCGGGCTGGCGCTGGTGATGTACTCGGTAGGGCCTGCCATGCTGGCGGAGTTCACGCCCAGCGGGCAGCGCGGCGGCATTCTGGCGATCGGCAACGGTATCGCCTCGTTGGCCGGGCTGTCGGCACCGGTGGTCACCGGTTTGCTGGTGCAGGGCGCCGGGGCCGGGCACACGGCAGGGTTTGGCCAGGGTTTTCTGGTGTGCGGCGCGGTGCTGGTGATTGCCGGGCTGATCGGGCTGGCCTGGATGGACCCACAGAAAACCCGGCAACGTCTGATGCAGGTGGGCACGGCTGCGCCTGCCCAAGCGTGATGTTCACTGCGCTCAGAGGCTCTGCTCCGCCAGGGCCTCGCGCTCGATCAGGGTGCCTTTCCAGCGCTCGCTGCGCACCGCATCCACCAGCAGTGCGCGCACCAGGTCGCGCATGCAGGCGGCGGCAAACGACAGCGGCTTGTGCTGCGAGTGGGCCAAGGCGATGGTGCGGGTGATGCGCGGTTCCACTATCAGCCGCGCGCTGGCAGGCGCGGCCAGATCCAGCAGCGGCGGCCAGTTGCTGATGGTGGCCGCCAGGCCGGCACGGACCAGGCTGGTGATACCGGGGGCCGACTGCTGTTCGTAGCTGGAGTCCAGTGTCACACCGGTCTCCATGGCAGCCTGCTCGATGCGCCTGCGCAAGTGCAGGCTACGGGGTGGCATTACCAGGCGGCTCGCTGCGGCCTCAGCCAAGGTGATGGGCGACTCGTCAGGACCGTGCCCAGGCAAGCCGACCCAGTACAGGTCTTCGGAAAACACGGGCTCGGCGACCACATGGACAAGCTCTTCGGCGTTGGGCACCACGCCGAAATCCACCTTGCCCAGTTCGATCGCCTGGCCACCTTCGCGGCTCAGGCCATCCCATACGGTGAGCTTGATACCCGGGAAGCGTACCTGGGCCTGGGTGATGATGGCCGGCAACAACAGTGCCGAGGCAGTGGCGGGAATCGAGATGGCCACGTGCCCCTTGGGGTTGCCGCGGCTGGACTTCAGCTCGTCCTTCACCGAATCGAGCTGCTGCACGACCGATCGTGCCACTTCGTACAACTGCCGCCCGGCATCGGTCAGTTCGATACCGTCATGCTGGCGCGCCAGCAGTTGCATTTCCAGTTCGCTCTCCAGCAGGCCTATCTGTCGGCTCAAGGCGGGTTGGGCGATGAACGCCTGGCGTGCGGCATTGGAGAAACTGCCGGCTTCGACAATGGCGATCAAATAACGCAGTTGTTTCAAAGTCATCGTGATTCTCAGGCTATGCCGAAGTGATATGGCAACCATCGGGAGACGCTATTTGTTTCAGGCCCGGTGGCCTACTTAGTATCGGTAAGCAGCAAAACGAGGATAACAGAAACGTTCGAATAATTGCCCAAGGCCTTGCCTGCAGGCCTTTGCGCCGTACTTAAGCATTAACTCGCAATTCACTCTCTAATAAACACAATAAGAGGTTAAGAGTGATGGCATCTCGTATTTACGGTCGCTCGGGACCGTTGTCGGTACTTGCCTCATCAGTACTTTTTTCTGCATCTGCCGGTGCCGCTCAGTTTCACTGGGGTGAACTTGAGGGGCAATTCGACTCGGCGCTTTCCTTTGGTACCAGCATTGCGACTGCCAACCCTGACCCGGCCCTGCACCTCAGCGCCAACAGCGATGACGGCCGCCTGAACTTTGCCTCCGGCGACGTGTTTTCGGCAGTGTTCAAAGGCACCCATGACCTGGAGCTCAAGCACGACAACCTGGGGGTGTTCCTTCGCGGTACCTACTGGTACGACACGGCCCTACGCGATCACGACCAGCGCTTCAAGCAGGTCGAGGACAACAACCGCAAGCGCTCAGCCAAGACTGCAGGTAGCCAGCTGCTCGATGCCTTCGGTTACTACCTGTACGACATCGACGGCCAGCCGGGCTCGCTCAGGCTGGGCAAGCAAGTGGTCAACTGGGGTGAAAGCACCTTCATTCAGGGCGGTCTGAACGTCATCAACCCCTTCAACCTGGCGGCCTTGCGCCGCCCCGGTTCGGAAGTGAAGGACGCGCTGGTGCCGGTGAACCTGTTCTACTTCACCCAGAACCTCACCGAAGCGCTGTCGGTCGACGGTTTCTATCAGCTGGATTGGGAACAGACCCAGCTCGACAACTGCGGCACGTTCTTTTCGAACAACGACTTTTTGCCCGATGGGTGTGATGGCCTGGACGTGGGCGCCAAATTGCTCGGCAACCCCACAGCCGTGGCCGGGCTTGCGCCGTTTGGTGTAAACCTCACCAGCGAAGGGGTGCGCATACCCCGCGGCAGCGACCAGGATGCCCGCAACAGCGGGCAGTGGGGCGTTTCGCTGCGCTGGTACGTGGCGGCGCTGGACACCGAGTTTGGCGCCTACGCGGCGAACTACCACAGCCGTACGCCTTACCTGGGTACGGTCAGCAGCCCGTATTTCGACAACCGCCGTTTCGCCCCGCAGCTGTGCGCCAACCTCGCTATCGGGCTTGCAGACTGTGCCGCTTTCCTGGGCTCCAGCGCAGGCCAGTCGCTGGTCGGCGCGCTACGCCTGGGCACCTCGCAGTACCGGGTGCAATACCCCGAGGACATTCGCCTCTACGGCCTTTCGTTCTCCACCACCCTGCGCACCGGCACGGCGCTGCAGGGGGAGCTGAGCTACCGGCCGAACATGCCCATGCAGCTCAACGGCACCGACATCATCCAGTCGCTGTTGAACGTCGATGGCCGCTCGCCCTTGCTGGGCGATGGTCTGCGGCCAGACAGCGCCAGTACGTTGTTCGACGGCTACCGCCGTAAAGAGATGACCCAGTTGCAGGTAACCGCTGTTCACGCTTTCAGCCAGGTGATGGGCGCCAACCAGGTGCTGCTGATAGGCGAGGCGGGCGCCACCTACGTCGGCGGTCTGGAGGGCGCCTATGGCCCTCGTTATGGGCGTTCGGGCACGTTCAACAGCGGCGAACTGGCGGACAACAGTGTGTGCGTGGCCATTTCCAAAACCCCTGAGCATTGCAATGACGAAGGCTTCATGACCCCGTTTTCCTGGGGCTACCGGCTACGCGCCACCTGGGCCTACCCCAATGTGATTGCCGGTTTCGACCTGCGGCCGAACCTGTCCTGGGCACATGACGTGCACGGCACCGGCCCGGTGGAGGGGTCGGCCTTCAGCGAAGGCTCCAGGGCCATCAGCGTCGGGTTGGATGCGACGCTTGCCAGCACCTACAGCCTGAGCGTGTCGTACACCGACTTCATCGACGGCGACTATGGCACCCGCGGCGACCGGGACTTCATCTCGCTGAGCGTGGGCGTCACTTTCTGAGGGCATGACAATGAAAATGCGCATGGTGATGATCGGCCTGTTCTGGGCGAGCGGCGCGCTGGCGGCAGCCGGCCTGCCCGACAACCTGACCCCGGTGGGGGCCGAGCGTGCTGCCAGCCCCGACGGGCGCATCCCGGCCTGGCAAGGTGGGTTGAGTACGGCCCAGCAACGCCTGGGCGACAACGGCACGCCGCTGGACCCGTTTGCCGATGAGCAGCCCCTGTACCGGATCACGGCCGCCAACTACCGGCAGTACCGAGGTCAGCTTACCGACGGCCAGGTGGCCTTGCTCAAGCGCTTCCCGGCCAGCCTGAGCTTGCCGGTGTATCCCACCCACCGCAGTGTTGCGGTACCCGACGCGGTCGCGGCATCGGCCGCCCGCAACGCCGAGCAGGCGCAGCTGGATGACCAGGGCAACGGTGTGCGCGGTTTCACGGGTGTCATCGCCTTTCCGCAGCCAACCAACGGCCTGGAGGTGATCTGGAACCACCTGACCCGGCATCGCAACGTGAGCTACAGCCTGAGCTCCGACAGCGTCACGCCGCTGAAGAATGGCCGCTTCGTGCTGATGAGCGCGCGTCAGGAAGTGGCACGGCCCGAAGGTTTGGCCCGCCTTGGGGAGGGCAATGTACTTTATTACTTCACCTACCGCATGACGGCGCCCTCGCGGCTTGCCGGTGATGCGATGGTGGTGCATGAGACACTGGACCAGGTCGCCGAACCGCGCTTGTCCTGGGTGTACAGTGCCAGCCAGCGGCGGGTACGGCGTGCGCCGAACATCGCCTATGACACCACCGGGCCGGGCACCGCCGGCCTGCGTACCGCCGACAGTCGCGACATGTTCAATGGCGCACCCGACCGGTATGACTGGAAGCTGCTGGGCAAGCAGACGCTGCACGTGCCCTACAACAGTTACCGCCTGGCATCGCCCGAGCTGCGCTATGCGGACCTGATCAAGCCAGGCCACATCGACCCGACACCGACCCGCTACGAGCTGCACCGGGTATGGGTCGTGGAGGCGACGTTGAAGCCCGGGGCGCAGCATATCTATGCCAAGCGCCGGTTCTACCTGGATGAAGACACTTGGGCCATTCTCGAAACAGATAGCTACGACGCACGGGGCGAGTTGTGGCGAACCTCCCAGGCCCATGGTTTCTTTCACCCCGGCGGCCAGGTGGCGGTCAACGCCATGGAGATCACCTACGACCTCAAGAGCGGCCGCTACCATGCATCGGGGTTGATCAACGAACAGCGTCGGCCGTTTGCCTTCAATGTGCGCACCAGCCTTTCGTACTTCTCGCCCGGCGCCCTGCGCAGCTTTGGTGTGCGCTGATGGGCGTACCTGAACCACGGCCTGTCTGGTCGCAGCGGCTGTTGGGCCAGGGTGAAGCGCCTGATCCGCGCTTCACCCTGGCCAACGAGCGTACCTTCCTGGCCTGGATCCGCACCGCGCTGGCGCTGCTGGGTGGCGCGATCGCCATTGAAACCTTCGCCGGTCACGTCCTCGAGGCACACCTGCGGCTGTGGTTGGTCGCTGGCCTGATGCTGCTTAGCGCATCGCTGAGCGCTGGCGCCTGCCTGCGCTGGCTGCGGGTAGAGCGGGCATTGCATCAGCGACGCCCGTTGCCATTGCCGGCACTGGTGCCGTTGTTGGCGCTGGGTTGTCTGGTCGCCGTACTGCTGGCAGGTCTCGTCCTGTGGCCACGCTGGCATGGGTGATCCGGGCCTGCAGGCAGAACGCACCGAGCTGGCCTGGCGGCGCACTGTGCTGGCGCTGGTGGCAGTGGCGGCATTGGCCTGTCGTCAAGGCGATGTGTACGTGCTGGCATTGGCGGGCGTGGCCGCGCTGGCGCTGCTGACCCGCCAGCGGCGGCGTTACGAGCGGGGCCTGGCGATGTTGCAGGCCGAACGCGGTCAGCCTGCGCCGTGGGTAGTGCTGGCATTGGGCAGCGTGGTGTGGCTGATGGCACTGGCAGGCTTGTGCCGGTTGGCGAAGGGCGGCTGAGCACAGTGCCGGCGCCGCCCGCTGCCGTTCAGGGCGTGACGATATTGAAGCGCGAATCAGCCTCTTCCAGCCCCCCCATGAATTGCAGGAATTTCACCCGTTCGCCTTTGATGTCGATAGCCCCTGCTGTGGCTTCCTTGAGAAAGCCTGTCTGTTTGAGGGCAATGCGGTCCAGCGTCTGTTTGCGCATGGTGACCTCTACATCGGCCTTGGCGTGGCGCGCCAGGTCGCGGTGGGTGAGGACGCCGTTGCGCAGGGTCAGGGCGTAGTCTTCGTCCAGGTCGGAAAACCGCCAGTTGATGGTCAGGTCGCTATCGGCAGCCTGGTAGGCATTTACCCGCACGCCCAGGTAGTCGAAAAACAGGCTGGGTGTCAGGGCCCGCACCATGTCATCGGCGTTGCCGCCGCTACCCGCACCGGCGGCAACGCCTGAGCGCAATTCCTGCGCGCCACTGAGGTAGGCATTGCGCCAGGTGGCGTTCTCACTCTGGTAACCCAGTTGCTCCAGCGCGTCGGCCTGCAGTTCGCGGGCCTCGGTGTTGTCCGGCTCGGCGAATACCAGATGGTTGACCAATTGCGCCACCCAGCGATAGTCGCCCTCGGCGAAGGCCTGGCGGGCCTGGGTCAGCACCTGATCGGCACCCCCCATGGCCGCCACGTAACGCTTGCCGGCCGCTTGCGGTGGCAATGGGTCGAGGTTGGCCGGGTTGCCGTCGTAGAACCCCATGTAGCGTTGATAGACGGCCCTGACGTTATGGCTGAGCGAACCGTAGTAGTCGCGGCTGTACCATTTGCTTGCCAGGCGCGGTGGCAGGCTGGCCAGGGTCTGGGCAATTTCCATGGGTGTCTGGCCCTGATTGATCAGGCGCAAGGTCTGGCTGTCGAGGAAGGCGTACATATCGCGCTGGTCAGCCAGGTAGTCGCGGATGGCCACTTTGCCCCAAGTGGGCCAGTGATGCTGGGCGAACGCCACCTCGGCCTGGTCGCCGTAGCGCACCAGCGACTGGTCCAGGTAATGGGCCCACACTTTCGGATCGCGCACCAGGGCCCCGCGCAGCGTCAGTACGTTGTGCTGCACGTGGGTGGCGTTCTCGGCCATGCACAGTGCCTTGAACGCCGGGAAATAGATGTTCATTTCCGCCGGCGCCTCGGTGCCCGGGGTCAGCTGGAACTCCACCTCCACGCCGCTCAGGGTCATGCGTTGCAGCGGTTGGCTGATTTCAAGCGTCGGCGCGATGAGGCTGACGGTGGCATTGGCCGGCACGCCCTTGCCCAGCCCGGCATCCACCTGGCCTCGCGGCCCGCGAGGCAGAGGGGCGCCGTACATGTACTGGGCGCGGCGCTTCATGGCCGGACCGGCCAGTACGTTTTCACCGATGGCATGTTCGAAGAAGCCTTCGGGCGCGATGACCTGGACGTTGCCAGCCTTGACGTCCGCCTCGTTGATCACCCCGCGCACCCCGCCGAAATGGTCGACGTGCGGGTGGGTGTAGATCACCGTGGTCACCGGCTTGCGCGGACGGTGCTTGAAGTACAGTTCGAGGCCCGCCTTGGCGGTCTCCACGGCAAGCAGCGGGTCAATCACAATCAGCCCGTCCTGCCCTTCGACGATGGTCATGTTGGCCAGGTCCAGGCCGCGAAGCTGGTAGATGCCCTCGGTGACCTTGAACAGCCCGGCGATGTTGTTCAACTGAGCGAGGCGCCACAAGCTCGGGTTTACCGTGGCAGGGGACTGCGCCGGTTCCAGAAAAGCATACTGGGCCAGGTTCCACACGGTCTTGCCATCGGCCGTCGCGACTGGCCCGTCGAACCGCTCGACCAGCCCACGCCGGGCTGTTTCGTAGTCGACGCGATCCTCGAAGGGTAACCGTTGCAGCCACTGCTGGTTGCTGGCCAGGGTGGCCGGCGTGGCATCCTTGGCCGCTGTTGCGGCCAGGCTCGGAAGGGGGGCCAGCAGGGCAAGCGCCAGCATCGACAGTGAAAAACGCATGGGATGTCCTTGTTGTTCTTGGGGCAGAACACTCTAGGGGAGGGGCTTGCACACCAGCCAATACCAGAGCGGCATGGCGGCTATCGCGTTTCCTGATGGCTCAGGCGGGGGGCAACGTGAGGATCTGTTCGACCAGCCAGGCCAGGGCGGGGTCGTGCTGACGGTGGCTCAGGTGTACCAGTTCCAGTTCGAAAGGCTCCAGGGCAAAAGGCAGTTCGTGCACCGCCAAGGGCAGCAGGTGCGCAAACTGCTGGGCCAGTTGCCGCGGCAGCACCACACACATGTCGGTGGCTGCGGCCAGATGTGCGGCCTGCAGGTAGTTGGGCGTGGTATAGGCGATTTGCCGGGTCAGGCCTTGCTCGGCCAGCCACTGGTCGACCATGCCCCGGGTCTGGCCGCCGTGCACCCAGATGTGCCGCAAGCCCAGGAATGCGTCGAGGTCCAGTGCCTGGCCCGGCGCCAGGTGCGGGTGCTGCTGGCGCAGCGCGATCTGCAGGGTTTCACGGCGCCAGGGGTGGCGGGTGAAGCGCGCCGGCACCTCGTCGAAACGGCCCAGTACCAGGTCGAGGTCGCCCCGGTCCAGCGCCTCGGCCGGCAGGTTGGGGGCCAGGTGCACCACGTCGATGCGCACGTTGGGGGCCAGTAGTTCCAGCCGCGCCAGGAGTGGCGGCATGCACAGCTGTTCGACGAAATCGGTGAGGGCGATGCGCAACTGGCGATGGCTGCGCTGTGGCTCGAAGCCATCGCCGGTGCCCAGCGTCTGCTCGATCTGCTGTAACGCCGCACGTATCGGCCCCTCCAGTGCCAAGGCCCGTGGCGTCGGGCGCATGCGCCGGCCCACGCGGACCAGCAGCGGGTCGCCCAGCTGGTCACGCAGGCGCGCCAGGGCATTGCTCACGGTCGGCTGTGTCAGGGCCAGACGCTCGGCTGCGCGGGATACGTTCTGTTCACGCAGCAACATGTCGAAGACGCGCAGCAGGTTCAGGTCGAAGTTCGAAATATTCATGTCGAAAATATATGGCATACGAAATGGAAATTTCAAAAATACCTTCGGCCTGCTTAGGGTGATCACAGTCCTCATACCTACAAGAAAGCAGGAGCGTTGCGCGTGAATACTCCCTTCCCGATCAATCAGGTGGCTGTGATAGGTGCAGGCACCATGGGCCGCGGCATCGTCATCAGCCTGGCCAACGCCGGGCTGTCGGTGCTGTGGCTGGACTGCAACGCGGCAGCGCTCGAAGCCGGGCTGGGCATGGTCAGCCAAGCCTGGGCCCAGCAGGTGGACAAGCAGCGCATCACCCAGGCCCAGGCCGACGCCTGCCTGGCGCGTGTGCAGGTCGTGGACGGCTATCCGGCGTTGGCGGAGGCCGACCTGGTGATTGAAGCGGTGTATGAAAACCTGGCGCTCAAGCAGGAAATCTTCCGTGCACTGGATGCACACCTCAAGCCACGTGCGATCCTGGCCAGCAACACCTCAGCGCTGGACATCGACGCGATTGCCGCCGTCACCCAGCGGCCGTCCCAGGTCCTGGGGCTGCATTTCTTCAGCCCTGCGCATGTCATGAAGCTGCTCGAAATCGTGCGTGGGACACACACCGATCAGAAAGTGCTCGACGCTGCACGCGCGCTGGGCGAGCGCATGGGCAAGGTGGCGATAGTGGCAGGCAACTGCCCTGGGTTCATTGGCAATCGCATGTTGCGCAGCTATGTGGGCGAAGCGCGCAAGTTGTTGCTTGAAGGGGCGTTGCCACATCAGGTGGATGCGGTGCTGCAGCAGTTCGGCTTCGCCATGGGGCCGTTCCGCATGTACGACGTGGTGGGCATCGACCTGGAGTGGCGCACCCGGCAGTTGGCCGGGCAAGGCATGCACGACCCGCTGGTGCAGGTCGATAACACGCTGTGCGAGCTCGGTCGTCTCGGGCAGAAGACCGGGCAAGGCTATTACCGCTATGCGCCCGGCAGCCGACAGGCCGAGCATGACCCGCAGGTCGACGCCCTGGTGCTGCAGGTATCCCAGAAACTTGGCTACCGACGCCGGGGCATCAGTGCCGAGGAAATCCTCGAGCGCTGCCTGCTGGCACTGGTCAACGAAGGGGCGAAGGTTCTCCAGGAAGGTATCGCCGCCAGCAGCGGCGACATCGACCAAGTCTGGCTCCACGGCTATGGCTTCCCGGCTGCCACTGGCGGGCCCATGCGCTGGGCCGACGAGCAGGGGGCGCCGTTCATCCTGGCCCGGCTGGAATACCTGCAGGGCGTGCTTGGCGAGCATTGGCGCCCGGCAGGGCTGCTCTACTCACTTGTGGCTGGTGGCAAGCGTTTCGAACCGCGTGGGGAGGTTCAGGCATGAACTACCAGGCGCCCCTTCGCGACATGCGTTTCGTGCTGCATGAACTGTTCGACCTGAGCGGACATTGCCAGCAACTAGGTATCGAACTGGACCGCGACACCCTCGACGGCATCCTTGAGGAGGCCGCACGTTTCACTGGCCAAATCATCGCACCGCTCAATCGCAACAGTGACGAACAGGGCTGCCAGTGGGTGGGCGGCGAGGTCACCACCCCGGACGGCATGCGGGACGCCTATCGGCAATACGTCGAGCATGGCTGGGCCAGTATGACCGGGCCGCAGGCCTATGGTGGCCAGGGATTGCCGCAGATGGCATCGGCCAGCTTCCATGAAATGCTGATGGCGGCGTCGTTGTCGTTCCGCATCTACTCCGGCCTGACCGAGGGCGCGGTCCTGGCGTTGCATCGCCATGGCAGCGAAGCACTCAAGCAGGCCTACCTGAGCCGGATGGTCAGTGGCGAGTGGGCCGGCACCATGTGCCTGACCGAGCCGCAGGCCGGCACCGACCTGGCGTTGCTGCGTACCCGCGCCCAGCCGGAAGCGGACGGCAGCTACCGCATTACCGGCAGCAAGATATTCATCAGTGGTGGCGAGCACGACCTGACCGACAACATCGTTCATCTGGTACTCGCGCGCCTGCCTGATGCGCCGGCCGGTGTCAGGGGCATCAGCCTGTTCCTGGTGCCCAAGCTGCTGCCCGGTGGCGAGCGCAACGCGCTGGGCTGCGGGGCGCTGGAACACAAGATGGGCATCAAGGGTGCCTCGACCTGCGTGATGAATTTCGACGGTGCCCAAGGCTGGCTGGTGGGGGAGGCCAACCAGGGCCTGGCCTGCATGTTCACCATGATGAACGATGCCCGCTTCCAGGTCGGCCTGCAGGGGCTTGGTATTGCCGAGGCCGCTTTTCAGGGGGGGCTGGCCTATGCCCGGGAGCGTCTGCAGTCGCGCTCGCTTGCCGGGCCGGTGGCAACGGAAAAGCCTGCCGATCCGATTATCGTCCATCCAGACGTGCGGCGCATGCTGCTGACCCAGAAGACCCTTACCGAGGGTTGTCGCATGCTGGGCATCTACACCGCTCGGCAACTGGACCTGGAGCACGCTGCGAAAAGTGCACCGGCGCGCCAGGCGGCAGCCCGGCGGGCGGCGTTGCTGATCCCTATCGTCAAGGCGTTCTTCACCGACGTCGGTCAGGAGGTCGCCAGCCTTGGGGTGCAGGTGTATGGCGGCCACGGCTACATCCGCGAGTGGGGCATGGAGCAGTTGATGCGCGATAGCCGCATCACCCAGCTTTATGAAGGCACCAACGGCATACAGGCCCTCGACCTGATACGCCGCAAGGTCCTGGGGGACGGCGGGGCCGAGCTCAATCTGCTGATCGACGAAATGGCGCTGCACGTCAGGGCTGCCAATGCGCTCGGCGGCCTGCAGGCCATGGCGACCGCCGTGGGGCAACGTTTGGAGGAGTGGCGCGCCTTGTCCGGCCATGTGGTCGAGGCCTGTCAACGCGACCCTCAGGAGTCAGGAGCAGTGTCGGTTGATTTTCTTGCCTACTCGGCCTACGTGCTGTTGGCGGCGATGTGGTTGCAAGCGGCTGTGCGCGCTCAAGCAACGCTTGCCGCCGGCAGCGCGGAAACAGCCTTCTACAGGGCCAAGCTTGACGCCGCAACGTTCTACTGGCGGCGGATCCTGCCCCGCGCCACTGCTCACCGCGAGGCCCTGCTGGGTGGCGCGGATTGCCTGATGGCGCTACCGGCGAGCGATTTCGCGTTCTAGCGCACGGCAAACCACACGAACAAGGAGAGTGCGATGCAGCCTTTCAGCTTTGCCACCACTGCGCAGATCCTCTGCGAACCCGGCGCGGTGCAGCGCCTTGCAGGCCTGTGCCGTGAGCGCGGTGCCAAGCGTGTATTGATCGTCAGTGACCCGGGTATCGCCCGCCTAGGCATGCTCGATGACCTGCTGCCGGGGTTCACGGCAACCAAGGTCGGCGTGGCGATCTTCAGTGAGGTTACGGCCGACCCCAGCGAGGCATGCGTGCTGGCGGCCGTCCAGCGCGCCCGGCATATCGGTGCCGACCTGGTGGTGGGGTTCGGCGGCGGCAGCTCGATGGATGTGGCCAAGCTGGTTGCGCTGCTGGCCCACCGCGACTGTTCGCAGCCCATCGCCGAGCTGTACGGCATCGACAAGGCCAAGGGCCGCCGGCTGCCGTTGATCCAGGTGCCCACCACGGCAGGTACCGGTTCGGAGGTGACGCCGATCGCCATCGTCACCACCGGTGCCACCACCAAGATGGGCATTGTTTCGCCGCTGCTGTTGCCAGACCTGGCAGTGCTCGACGCCGTCTGCACCCTCGGCCTGCCAGCGGCGGTGACTGCTGCTACCGGTATCGACGCCATGGTGCATGCCATCGAAGCCTATACCAGCCGCCTCAAGCGTAACCCGCTGTCCAGCCTGCTGGCCCGTGAGGCGCTGCGGCTGCTGGCGGATAACCTTGACCAGGCTGTGCACAACGGCGGCAACCTGCAGGCCCGCCAGGCCATGCTGCTGGGGGCTTGCCTGGCCGGCCAGGCCTTTGCCAATGCACCGGTGGCGGCGGTGCATGCCCTGGCCTATCCGCTGGGTGGGCACTTTCATGTTCCCCATGGCCTGGCCAACGCGCTGGTGTTGCCGCATGTGCTGCGCTTCAACCTGCCGGTGGCGGCAGTGGACTACGCCGAACTGGCCGTGCCGCTGCTGGGGGCCCGTTTGCAGCCCGGCGATCAACGCCAGCAGGCAGAACAATTCGTGGCCGAGCTGGCCGCGCTGAGCAGCCGCTGCGGGTTACCGGACCGCCTGCGCGACGCCGATATACCACGTCATCGGCTTGGCCAGCTGGCCGAAGACGCGATGCAACAGCAACGCCTTTTGGTCAATAACCCGCGTGAAGTCACCCAGACCGATGCGCTGGCCATCTATGAGGCAGCCTACTGATGAGCCACCTCCGGCAACGTGAACACTATCGGCACTTCACGCCCATCACCACCCGGTGGCACGACAACGATGTCTATGGCCACGTGAACAATGTGGTTTATTACAGCTTTTTCGACAGCGCCGTGAACCGCCTGCTGGTGCGGCAGGGCGGGTTGGATATCGACCAGGGGAGGGTGATCGCGCTGGTGGTCAGCTCCGCCTGCGACTACCAGGCGCCGGTGGCCTTCCCGCATGACGTCGAAGTGGGCCTTGCGGTGAGCCGGTTGGGCAACACCTCGGTGCACTATCAGTTGGCCGTGTTCCTTGCCGGTCAGCCATTGGCCTGCGCCACCGGCCGCTTCGTCCATGTATTCGTCGACCGCGAAGGGCGGCGCCCGGTGCCGGTGCCGGACTGCCTGCGGCACGTGTTGAGCGAACTGCAGCCCCTATCCCCTGAGGAACAGCCATCATGAAAGACGCCGTGATCGTCGCCACTGCTCGCACCCCTATCGGCAAAGCCATGCGTGGCGCCTTCAACGACCTGAAAACCCCCAGCATGACGGCTGTCGCTATCCGCGCCGCAGTAGAACGTGCCGGCATCGAACCGGCACAGGTCGATGACCTGGTGCTGGGGACTGCCATGCAGAGCGGCACTGCCGCGATCAACCCGGGGCGGCTGTCGGCGCTGGCCGCCGGCCTGCCCCAATCGGTCAGCGGTCAGACCGTCGACCGCCAGTGCGCTTCAGGCCTGATGGCCATTGCCACGGCGGCGAAGCAGATCATGGTTGATGGCATGCAGGTGACCATTGGCGCAGGCCAGGAGCAGATCAGCCTGGTGCAGCAGGTGCACAACCAGCTGGCCAGTGAGGCTTACGACCCCGCGGTGCTGCGCATGAGCGAGCACGCCTACATGCCGATGTTGCAAACGGCCGAACGGGTGGCCCGGCGTTATGGCATAAGCCGCGAAGCGCAGGATGTCTACGCCCTGCAGTCTCAGCAGCGCACGGCGGCGGCGCAGGCGGCAGGGCTGTTTGCCGCTGAAATCGTGCCGGTCATCGCACGCAAGAAGGTGGTGGACAAGCTGACAGGTGTTGTCAGCCATGAAGAGGTGCGCCTGACCCAGGACGAAGGGAACCGGCCGGCGACGACCCTGGCCGATCTGCAGGGGCTCAAGCCCGTGGTCGAAGGCGGTTGTGTCACGGCCGGCAATGCCAGTCAGTTGTCCGATGGCGCCAGTGCCTGCGTGCTGATGGAGGGCGCGCTGGCGGCGCGCTCGGGCACTGCAGCTCTGGGGCTTTACCGCGGTATCGCCGTGGCTGGCCTTGCCCCCGAGGAAATGGGTATCGGCCCGGTGTTGGCGGTGCCCAAGCTACTGCGCCAGCAGGGCCTGACGGTAGACGATATCGGGCTATGGGAGCTGAACGAGGCGTTCGCCTGCCAGGTGCTGTATTGCGCCCGGCAGTTGCAGATCGACCCGGCGAAACTGAACGTCAATGGCGGTGCCATTGCTATCGGCCACCCCTACGGCATGAGCGGCGCGCGGATGGTCGGCCATGCCTTGCTGGAGGGCAAGCGACGTAAGGTGAAGTACGTGGTCGTGACGATGTGCGTGGGCGGCGGCATGGGCGCAGCAGGCCTGTTCGAAGTGCTTTAGGCCGGTACCCAAGGCCAGCCCATGGCGGTGACCGGGACGCAGGCGCAACCCGCGCCCACAGTGTCCCGGCCAGGGCTGGTTATGAGCCTACAGCAACCGCGTGGCGCAAAGCCGGCTGTGGCAATTGGCGGAAACCTTCACTGATGGCAGCGATCAGTTCCGCGTCCTTGACGGGGCACAACCCGGGGAACGGTTTGTTGGCATGGGTGAGCACGGCTTCGACGCTTTCCTGGTTATCCAGGTAAACCTGCCTGATTGCCTGGCTTTCCAGGTCTTTGCTGTCGCTGCAGTTCAGGGCGTGGTGAATGGCGAGCCCGGCGCCAAACGCCAGGGCTGGGGTTGCAATACCGTGCTTGCGGGCAAGGTCGATGCTGCTGAGGATGCGTTCGTTGCGTTGCAGCTTGCGCAAGGGGTCGCGGCCTACCCGGGCGCACGGGTCTTTGAACGAGGTTTTGCAGCGCTCGAGGAATGCCTCGGCAAAGCGGCTGACCACCTCGGCCATCTGTGGGTATTCGGCCACCAGTGCAGGCGCGACCTCCTGGCGAATCAGGCGCTCGGCCAGTTCACTCACTCGCGTATCGCCCATGCCCTGGCCGACCCAGGCATGGCCCAGCAGGCTGGCGTACCAGGCCACGATGGCGTGCGGGCCGTTCCACAGGCGGTTCTTGATGATCTGGATCTGGGCAATGTCTGGGACTGTCTTCACCTGGCGCAGGCGTTCGAGCAGATCGCTGCCGCGCTCGGCGTAAAGCGGCATGTCGGCTTCGCTGTTGAACAGCACCAGATGCAGCTGGCTCATGGCGCTGCTGGGCTGTGCAAAGGGCCTGAAGTGGCCGATCAGCCGTTCGTACTCTGGTAGCGGCGCCGAGGGCTTGCGGGTGCTTGCAGGCTCGTCTTCCAGGCTGTTCTGGAACATCTGCGACTTGATGCGCAGTTGCCGTACCAGCGCGTCGTTGCCCAGTTTGGACACGATACGGCTGACCACCGTTTCGGCGAAATGGGTCTTCTGCAAAACCTGCTCGCTGATCGCAGGCGGGCACAGCAATGCCAACTCGGCTTGCACATGACGCCGCACGAACGCCGCACCGCCAACCTTGTTCAGCACGATCAACAGGGTCAGCTCGCGGCCTCGGCGCTCGAAGCGTTGCAGCAGGCCTTGGGCGATCACCCTGGCCTGGCTTCTGATGGCCTGCTCGGGCAGGCTCAGGCCAATGATTTCGGCAGTGGTGTACATGCCGATGACGGCGTCGTCATCGTCCATGTCGATCATGCGCACGTTGTCGATGGTCTGGTCGAATGACGTGGCACCGTAGCGCACGCTGTAGCGGCCGAAGGCGCTGACGCTTTCGCGCAGCATGCGTGAGCGGGTTGCGGCAATGATTTCACGCGGTCGGGTGTAGCCGTCCCAATGGGAAAATACCTGTGTCAGGTAACCGCCGCCGATGGCGCCGAAACCATGAATGCCCACGCTGAACTGGTTCATCGAGGCCGGGAACGGCTCACTCAATGCAGGCATGCCCAGGTCGGGTACGCACTCGCTCAGGTCGGCGAGAAATTCATGCATGCTGCGGTAGGCTTTTAGCGCGCCCGCCTTGATTTCCGGCGCAGGCGGCTTGATGTCCTCGATCAGGATCGCCTGCCCTTCGGCGCGCATCGCCGACAGCATGCCGTTTTCCGAGTCCTCGACCATGAAGCACTGGCCTGGCTCGCAATTGAGCGCGCGGGCGGCTTTCAGGAAAATCTCGGGGTGGGGTTTGCCTTGGCTGACTTCATCGCCACAAACGGTGATGTCGAAGTACTTCAGCACGTTGGCGTTGATCAGGTATTCCTCGGCAATGGCACGGCGGCTGGAAGTGGCCACCGCCATGGTCAGGCCTGATTTGCGCAAGCGCTCCAGCACCTCCAGCAGGCCGGCCTTGATCGGTACGCCGTGATTGCGCACGTACTCCAGTTCAAGTTCATCCGCGCGTTGGCGGATTTCGGCGTACGGGAAGTCGTCGCCGTTATGCGCCTTGGCAAGGGCCTCGGCCTTCTTTGCGCTCAGGCCCAGCGAGCCAATCAGGGTCTGCTCGCTCAGCGCTTTGCCGAAGATTTCCAGAGAAGCTTGCTTGAGTGTCTTGAAGCGCAGGCGCTCGGTGTCGAAGAGGGTGCCATCCATATCGAAGATGGCGCTGAAAATGTGTTTACCGTGAAAGAAAAGCATTGGCTGTTGCCCCTTGTCGTTGCGTCAGGCACTCCGCCTGCAACAGGCGAGTACGGTGTGTGAGCTGCCGAGGAGGCAGTCAGGTCGGAGGCACACGTTCGACAGCGGGACGCTCAGGGGTGACACAGAGGTAAGGCGGAGCGGAGCGGGGGGTGCAGAGAAGGTTGGCAACCTTCGAGGCGAGGCGGGTGGCGCGTTTGGCCTTGAGTTCACGCCCACTGGCTGCGGTCGGTTTCGCAGGCAGTGGGCGCAAATAGCGATGGATACGTGTGATTCCAAGCATGAGGTGCTTTGCTTCCTTTTCGTCATGGGTGATCCCTTTTTCAGCCTTGCACGTATGCGCCGTGACATGCAAGGCTTGGCCTCCCGCGCGAATTGCGCAACAAGGTGAACCCCAATGACCCAAGCTACCGACCAGGCCTTTTACGATCGTGCCGATGCGCACATCGAACTGGCGAACCAGCAGATCGAAAAGTTCGAAGACCTGGGCAAGGTAAGCGCCTCGCTGACCTTCGGTGCAGCGCGCTTCAGTGCCTGGATGAGCGCCCGCAGCTTCAAGAGCGGCGCGGAACTGGGTGCGGCACGGGAAGAGATTCTGAAGTACTTCTGCGACCAGTACCGGATGATGCTCGAGGACAACCTCGATGAGCATATCGAGCATTTTGACCGGTACATGCTGGGCAAGGACGACTAAGCCAGGCGCGCCGCTCCCTCAGCGATTTGGCCATTTCTGCAGCAGGATCGAAACGAATTTTTCCGCAGCCGGCGACAACGATGCGCCGCGCCGGTACACCAGCCCTAGCGTGCGGGTGACTTGCGGCTCGATCAACGGCACGCTCACCAGCGTGGGGTGGTCGGCATTGGGCATGGCCAGGCTGGGCATGGCGGACACGCCCAGCCCGGCCTCGACCATGCCCAGCGACGTGGACAGGTGTTGCACTTCGTAGAACCACTTGGGCCGCAGGTTGAGCCCGGACAATGCATGGTCCAGCAGCATGCGGTTGCCACTCAGGCGGCCGACGCCGATCAGGCGGTAATCAGCCAGCTCTGTCCAGGTAACGGAGGCACGATTCGCCAGTGGGTGGTCACGCCGGCAGGCCAGTACAAAGTGCTCCTGCACCAGCGAGACAAACTCGATGTCCGGGTGCTGGCCACTCATCATGTTGATGCCGAAGTCGGCCTCGCCGCGCAGTACGGCTTCGAGCCCGTCGTTGGCGCTAAGGTCCAGCAGGCGAATGCGGATTTTCGGGTATTGCTCGTTGTAATCGCGGATCACCGACGGCAGGAAGTAGAACGCCGCGGTAGGAATGCAGGCGAGGGTAACCTGACCGGTCTGGCGCTCGGCCAGTTCGCGGATGCTGAGGATCGAGTCTTCAAAGTCATCCAGCAGGCGCCTGGCCTTGGGCAGAAAGTCGCGGCCCACGCTGGTCAGGCTGACCCGGCGAGTGGTGCGTTCCAGTAGCGAGGTGCCCAGGCCTTCCTCCAGTTTCTTGATCCGCCGGCTCAGGGCCGGCTGGGACAGGTGAAGCGCTTCGGCGGCCTCATGAAAGCTGCCAAGTTCGGCGATTTTCACGAAAGATCTGATGTCTTGCAGCTCATATTCCATAAAAAACCTTCGACTGGCCTGGTGCTTTATTGATGTTTAAATCGCAATAATAACTACGATATTTGCATTGGATTGATTTATCCATCCCTGTCACTCTTTTGCCCACAGCATCAATGATGTCCATTGATCAACAAGAGTGCGAAATCATGCAACGAATTCCTTGCGTACTCATGCGCGGCGGTACCTCCAAAGGGCCGTTCTTCCACGCCTGGGACCTGCCTGCCAATGTGGTCGAGCGCGACGAGTTGCTGATCAACCTCATGGGCTCTGGCCATGAGCTGGAAATCGACGGCATCGGTGGCGGCAGCCCGCAGACCAGCAAGGTGGCGATCATCAGCCCGTCACTGCACGCCGACGCCGACGTCGACTACCTGTTCGTGCAGGTCATGGTCGCACAGCGCCGCGTCGATACCGCCCCCAACTGCGGCAACATGCTGTGTGCTGTTGGGCCATTCGCCATCGAACAGGGGTTGGTAAAAGGCCAGGAAGGCAAGACCTTGGTGCGCATTCGCAACCTCAACACCGGCACCTTCGTCAATTCGCTGGTCGAAACGCCCGGCGGTATCGTGCGCTACGAAGGCCGCACGGCGATCGATGGAGTACCGGGCACTGCCGCCCCGGTGCACCTGACCTTCCTCGACGCGGTCGGCAGCAAGACCGGCAAGCTGTTCCCCACGGGCAAGGCCCAGGACGTGATTGATGGCGTGCCGGTGACCTGCATCGACATGGCCATGCCGATGATGGTGGTAGAGGCCAGCCAGCTGGGGGTAAGCGGCTCGGAAACCCCGGCTCAGCTGGACGCCGACAGCGCGCTGCTCGAACGCCTGGAAGCGTTGCGGCTGAAGGCCGGAAAGGCCATGGGCCTGGGCGATGTCAGTGGCATGGTCATCCCCAAGCCAGTGCTGGTGTCCAAGCCTCGCTATGATGGCACGCTGCAGGTTCGCTATTTCATGCCGCACAACTGCCATCGTGCCTTGGCGATCACTGGCGCCGTGGGGCTGGCGACTGCCTGCGTCAGCCCTGGTACCGTGATTGCCGACCTGTTGGGCGAAGGTGCACAGCAACTGGCCGAGGTCCGCCTGGAGCACCCCAGTGGCGGCATCGATGTTGCGCTGACGCGCAGCGGAGCCGATGGCCAGACGATCCAGGCTTCGGTGGTGCGAACCGCCCGGCGGCTCTTCTCAGGTTTCGTCTACGCCCCTACATTCCGCAGGTTGGCCGGGTAGTTCCAGGCACCGATCCAGACCTGCACATTCGTAACAAGCGCATCCGCACAATTTCAACAATGGGTGATGCCTCATGAGACTCGCCAAATCGCTGTATTTCCAGATTCTCTGCGCCGTCCTGCTGGGCGTGGTGGTCGGCCACTTCTGGGCGCAACAGGCCGTGGCCCTCAAGCCGCTGGGTGATGCGTTCATCAAGCTGATCAAGATGATGATCGCGCCGGTGGTGTTCTGCACCATCGTCACCGGCATCGCCGGCATGACCGACAAGCGTTCCCTGGGCCGCTTGATGAGCAAGACCCTGCTGCTGTTCCTGGGCCTGACGGTGGTCAGCCTGGTAATCGGACTGGCGGCGGTCTATCTGTTCAAGCCAGGTGCCGGCATGAACATCGATCCTGCCACCCTGAGCACGGCGGGCCTGAGCCAGTACACCGCGTCGGCCGCCAAGTTGAGCGTGGTGGACTTCTTCATGCACATCATCCCGGACACCTTCGTAGGTGCCTTCAACAAGGGTGAGGTCTTGCCTGTACTGTTCATCGCCGTACTCAGCGGGTTCGCCCTTTCGTCGATGGGCGAGAAAGGCAAGCCGGTCCTGGACGTGCTGGAGTCGGCCTCGACCATGGTGTTCCGCATCTTCGGCTACCTGATGCGCTTTGCCCCGGTCGGCGCTTTTGGCGCACTGGCATTTACCGTGGGTCAGTACGGCATTACGTCCCTTGGCGCGCTGGCCAAGCTGGTGGGGACGTTGTACATCGCCTGCGCGTTCTTCGTGCTGGTGGTGCTCGGTGGCATCTGCCGTGCCCATGGCTTCAGCCTGTGGAAGCTGCTGCGCTATTTCCGCGAAGAGTTCCTTGTGGTGCTGGGGACTTCTTCAACCGAGCCGGTACTGCCGCGAATGCTCGAGAAACTCGAGAAGCTTGGGTGCAAGAAAGGCGTGGTTGGGCTGGTGCTGCCCACTGGTTACTCGTTCAACCTGGACGGTACTGCCATCTATCTGTCGTTGGCAGCCGTGTTCATCGCACAGGCCTGCAACATCGACCTGAGCCTGGGCCAGGTGGTCACCATGCTGGCGATCATGTTGCTGTCCTCCAAGGGCGCGGCAGGTGTCACCGGCAGCGGTTTCGTGGCCTTGGCCTCGACCCTCACCGTGATCCACGACATTCCCCTGGCCGGCCTGGCCCTGTTGATCGGGGTCGACCGCTTCATGTCGGAAGCCCGTGCGCTGACGAGTCTTGCCAGCAACGCAGTGGCTACGGTGGTGGTTTCGCTGTCGGAAAACGCCTGTGACCGGCAGACGCTGCACAGCCGCCTGAATGGCGAGCCGGTGGTCAGCCCCGTCGCTGAAACAGCCGACTGGGTCGCCGAACCGCGCCGCCACGGCTGAGCCCCGACACCCTCAAGCTTTTCACAGCCCCCCACCATGCGTTGCCGGGGGGTAGGGGGCCGTCTGCGCTGCAGGTGGCCACAGACAATAAAAACAAGAGAACAAACCATGCTCGCACTTCTGGGCCTGATCATGGTGGTGACCTTCACCTACCTGATCATGAGTAAACGCCTGTCCCCTATCGTCGCGCTTACCATCGTGCCGATTGTTTTCGCCGTTATTGGCGGTTTCGCGCCAGACCTGGGCAAGATGATGCTCGAAGGGCTGAAAATGGTCGCACCGTCTGCCGCGCTGCTGCTGTTCGCCATCCTGTTCTTCGGCCTGATGATCGACGCCGGCCTGTTCGACCCGTTGATCCGCAAGATTCTCAAGCGGGTGAATGGCGACCCGATCAAGATCGCCATCGGCACCGCCCTGCTATCGCTGCTGGTGGCGCTGGACGGTGACGGCACCACGACCTACATGATTACCTGCGCCGCCATGCTGCCGCTGTACAAGCGCATCGGCATGAACCCGATGATCCTGGCGACCGTATCGATGCTGTCATTGAGCATCATGAGCGGCATGAGCCCGTGGGGTGGTCCCGCCACCCGTGCCATTGCAGCGCTCGGCCTGGATGCGACCGAGTACTTCATTCCGATGTTGCCGACCGTCATCGGTGGGGCGGCGTGGGTCGTGTTCACCGCCTACCTGCTGGGCCGTGCCGAGCGCCGGCGTATCGGCAACATTGCCCTGGAGTCTGGTGGCGGCAACTGCTACATCAAGGAAATCCTCGGCGACAACCCGCACAAGCGCCCGCGCCTTGCCTATGTGAACCTGGTGCTGGTGATCGCCGTGATGACCGCGCTGGTGCTGGGGCTGATGCACGCAGCCATCCTGTTCATGATCGGCTTCGTCGCGGCGCTGATGATCAACTACCCGCAGCTGGACTTGCAGAAAGAGCGCATCCTCGCCCATTCGGGCAACGCCATGACCGTGGTGCTGCTGGTGTTCGCCGCGGGCATCTTTGCCGGTATTTTCTCGGGTACCAAGATGGTCGATGCATTGGCCCAGACGCTGGTGGACTGGATTCCGGAAGCGTGGAGCCACTGGTTCCCGCTGGTGGTGGCGCTGACCAGCATGCCGCTGACCTTCGTGCTGTCCAACGACGCGTACTACTTCGGCGTTGTGCCGATCCTGGCCAATGCCGCGGCCGCGTACGGCATCGACCCGGTGGAAATTGCCCGCGCCTCGGTGCTGGGGCAGCCTGTGCACCTGATGAGCCCGCTGGTGGCCTCCACCTTGTTGCTGGTGGGCATGGTCGACCGGGATATCGGTGACTTCCAGAAGGCCACGGTGAAATGGGCCGTGCTCACCTCGCTGGTGATCACAGCGCTGGCGTTGCTCACGGGCGCCTTGTCCTTCTTCGTCTAAGCATTATCGGGCGCTGCCAGGCGCCCCGACTCACGCTCACTCCGAAAACAACAATAGAGTACCGATCATGTCCCGAGCTGTGTTCCGTGGGGCCACCTTAGGCCTGCTTTGCGGCTGGCTACCTGTTGCCGGCGCTTCCGGTTTTATCGATGACAGCAAGCTCAAGCTGCAGTTGCGCAACGTGTATTTCAACGAGAATTTCCGTGACGAGCAGGGTATGAGCGCCCGCGCTGCCGCCACGGCCAAAAGCGAACGGGTGGAATGGGCTCAAGGCTTTCTGCTCGACTACCAGTCAGGTTTCACCCACGGTAAGTTAGGTGTGGGGCTCGATGCTCTGGGCCTGCTGGGCGTACGCCTTGATTCCGGCCGCGGGCGCAGCGGTACCGGGTTGTTGCCGGTGCACGACGATGGCCGTGCGGCGAATGAGTTCGCCAGTGCCGGGGTCACGGCCAAAGCCCGCCTGGGCAGCACCGTGGTCAAGCACGGCACCTTGCTGCCAAAGACACCGGTGCTGGTCTACAACGATGCGCGGGTGCTGCCACAGACCTATCAGGGCACTCAGCTGACCAGCACGGATATCGACGGGCTGACCCTGATGGCCGGGCACCTTGACCGCTTCAAGCAGCGTGACTCGTCCAACAGCACCGGCATTTATCTGGATGGCCATGGGGGCGGCAAGTCGGGTGACTTCACCTTTGCCGGTGCCGACTATGCCGTCAGCAAACAACTGCGCCTGAGTGTCTACCATGGCCAGCTAGAGCACTTCTATCGCCAGGATTTTGCCGGGCTGGAACATGACCTGCCGTTGGCCGGCGGAGTACTGACCACGGACCTGCGCTACTTCAAAAGCCGCGACAGCGGGGCGGCCTACGGCGGCGGTATCGACAACCACATGTTCAGTGGCCAGGTGGCGTATGCGCATTCCGGCCATACCCTGGGGGCCGGTTATCAGGTGCTCGATGGAGATGCCGGTTTGCCATACATCAGTGGTGCGACCGTTTATTCGTTCAGCAACGTCGGCATCGGCAAGTTCATCGAGGAGGAAGAGAAAACCTGGATGGCCAGCTACGCCTACAACTTCGCGGCCGCCGGCGTGCCGGGGCTGACCTTCATGACGCGCTACCTGAGTGGTGACAATGGCCGTTCAGGTGGCGAGGGCATCAAAGAATGGGAGCGTGACGCCGAGATTGCCTACGTGGTGCAGGGCGGGCCACTGAAAGGTCTGGGCGTGAAACTTCGCAACTATGTCTATCGTTCGGATTTCGCTCGCGGCCGCGACAGCAACCGCCTGTACCTTACCTACGATATCGCCATCTGGTGATGGCGCGGGCCGGATCGCACACCCGGCCCAGGCCCTGCTTGCGGTGCCCTGTTCAGCGGCGCAGGAGGCGAGAGACCACCAGTGTGGCGGCGGCTGTGATGGCCAGTGCGGCGAAGGGCTTTTCCTTGACGAACGAAGACACGGTGTCCAGGGTGTTACCGTAGGTCTTGGTCAATTGGCCTGCGGCCTGGCGCGCATCGCCTTCGGCCTCCAGCGCCGGGTCTTCGACCAGACGGCCTACGGCGCTTTGCGCCTTGCCTGTGAGGTTTTCAGCAACACCTTCGATCTGTTCACGTTTCATGATGGTTTTGTTCCTTCCTGTGAGCGACTGAGTGTTAACAGCACAGGGTTAGGGTGGTGGCGCGTCGCAATGGTTCCACCGCAAGCAAGCTCGAAGACAACCAGACGGCCTTAACGAGCATTGTGACCGTTACGAACAGGGTAAGCCTGCAGCCTGGCGGGCCTTCTTCTCGAGGATCCGCGCCCCGGTCCCTTCCTTGGCCAGCACATCCTCGGGGTTGCGCAGCGGGCAGTCTTCAAGCGACAGGCAACCGCAGCCAATGCAGTTGTCCAGGCTGTCGCGCAGTGCCTCCAGTGTGCGAATGCGGGCATTCAGGTCTTCGCGCCAGGCCGTGGACATCTCGCTCCATTGTGCTGCCGTGAGCTTGCTGTTGGGGGCATAACGGCTGAAGGCCTGTTTGATTTCCTCAAGCGGAATTCCCGTGCGCTGGGCTACCTTGATGATCGCCAGGGTACGCAGCACCAGCGAGGGATAGCGGCGCTGGTTGCCTGCCGTGCGGACGCTGGCGATCAGCCCCTTGGTTTCGTAGAAGTGCAGGGCAGACACCGCCACGCCGCTGCGCTTGGCCACTTCACCCACTGTGAGCATCCGTGTGTTATCTGCTGCCATACGTGTTAGACCTAAAGTTAAATTGAGCTTTTATAAGCCTGCCCGGTCGGCGCCGCAACCTTTTTTCGGGGCATTGGGGTATTGCACGAAGGTATTCGCCTTTGCCCATTACCTTCCAGCCGTTGCGCACGCTACCCAAAGCCACGACGCACGGTTCTCACCTCATAGCCCAACCCTTCCAGGTAGGCTTTTACGAGCGCCATGCGCCAGGGCTCAGGCTGATAGTGGCCGGACCAGTCGTCGACAATAAACACCCCCTTCTCATAGGCGATATAACCCGCAGCGCTAACGTTATTGCTGGCGTTGAAATTCCACATTTCAGCGCCGCTGGCGTGAGTATTCAAGAGGGCGTCAGTAGAGGCACCGAAGACTACCAGGGTCGTTTCGTCTCCTTCATTTATGAGTGTGTATTTGTAAATGAGTGATGGGCTGATTTTTTTGGCGCTATTGTTGTCGTTGATAATATTGATGTCTACGATACCCTTGCTTATAAAGCTTTTGGCATCCTTGACTTCGGTTTGAAGGTGTTTGGCTTGGTTGTTAGAAAGTAGGTGTCCCGTATTGGAAGGTTTGAATCGTTTGCTATAAGTATTGCCTATCTTGATAGCGGTCTGAACTAATGTATTGATTGCGTTTTTTCCGCTAGGGTCTTGTGCGTTGACAGGGTCGTTCAGGCAGTAGGCATAGGCGTTGATGCCGCCTTTGAGGAAAGGGCTTTGGTTGTCTGGGCTGATGAATCGCATCAAGCGTGGGATGAATATTCGGTACCCGTTTCCGAGTGCGTAACCGTTCAGCGCAGAAATGTAAAATTCACCATTGAACCCCGCTGCTCCGGTCGGCTTCGCATTGGCGTTTCGAAACCCATAGGGTGTGTAGTTTACTGGCTGGCCTGTTGTTGGGTCCGTGGGTGTTCGTGCGGCGCCATGTTGGTCACGGGCCTGACTTTCCGAACGGGGTGCAATGGCCGGATCGTGTTTTTTACGGGGTGTCGAAATTTTATGCGTTGACATATCTCTGACTCCGTCAGATCTGGCACTTGGCATCAGTGATTACCCATTAGCCATTCGTGCTGTTTCGACGTCTTTTCGCTGCCAGGCCTGCAGGCTTCAAAGTAAGGTGAGCTCCTACAGTCCTGCCCGATCTTTCACTGCCAGGGATCAAGGCGGACATTCCGATGAAGTACCCAAGGCGCCGGCAAATTTTTTAGTGCGCGAGGGCGCAACCTACGCACAAGAGCAGGTTGGTGAGACTCAATCGTTCGCGGGATACGCTGCCTCCGATATTAGCTTTGTTGCCGAACACGAACACGTTAGAGACGTGCTGCATAGCCTTTAGAAGGCTTATTCTCCCTCAAGCTCGTTACTGCTATACCGAGCGACTCAAGATGGGCTTGCGCGGGTTTCAACTGCTCAACCGAAGGCATATAGTGTCCGGAAGAGCTGTCTAAAGTATAACCGTTGCCGTCTTTCATGATGCTTCCTGCACTGACAACGTCACTCTTGGTTCCGGTTATCCATTGACCAAGATGGGCGATACTTGGATGGCTGGGTTCATCTGCGCTGTAACTGCCTATGAAGAAATTTTTAGCGCGTGTAAAGATAAATTTATGTTTGAATTGAGAATCATTAAGTCTGGATAAGCTGGCGGGGTTTTCGACCAGGGTGATGTGGGTTGTTTGATTTTTTATTGATTGGATTGCGAGCTTTACGTCCTCACTCAACTCATCGGCATACCAGTTGCCAAGTGCTTTCCAGTGACTGGTGTTTTCTGTCCTCGATGAAAGATTTTTCTTAAATTTGACCGCTGCCAAGGCTACAGTGCCCGCCGTCTTGAATCGGGATTTTCCGCTAGGGTCTGTTGCATTGATTGGGTCGTTCAGGCAGTAGGCATAGCAATTTAGACCGCCACGATAAAAAGGGCTTAGTGTGTCTGCGCTTATGAATCGCATCAAACGGGGGCTATAGATTCGGTGTCCATTACCGAGGGCGTAGCATTCCCTTAGGATAGATAGAGGCTCGCCATTGTAGCCTAAGATTCCGATCGGCTGCTTTTCGGCGTTTCGATAGCCATAGGGCAAGTAGTTGTTTGGCACGCGTTTTGATATATGCCTGGAGTAAGTGTCTGTAGACATGGTCTTGAGGAACCCAAGCTGAAGGAGGTATGAGTGTGCCTCACAGGCCACAAGTTCGACACTGATAAAATTGTCAGGTGATTCCGGTTTAACGATGTCGTGATTGCCTCGCGCTACCACCTCAACGTCTATCAGCAGCCAGGGGGTGCCAGCAACATTCTGCTGCCATGCCTGTTGACCTCAAGTTAAGTTGAGCTCTTATAGTCCTGCCCGATCTTTCCTGCAACCGCTTTCCCTGTGATCGGAGCTGTGCATGAACAAACGGATGTTACTGGCCTGGGCTGGCGCTGTTGCCGGTGCGCTGGCCGCTGCCTATGCGCTGGTGGGAAACGGCTCGGCGCCACCCGCCGCGGCGGTGTGGCCGGCGACCAAGGTGGCGCTGGCCACGGTCGAGCAGGTGCAACTGGCGCGGCAGCGCTTTGCTTCGGGGGAGTTGGAGGCGGTCAACCAGGTGCAGGTGGCGGCCGAGATGGCAGGGCGTATTACCCGCATCGCCTTCGAGTCGGGGCAGACAGTAGCGGCCGGGCAGTTGCTGGTGCAGCTCAACGACGCACCCGAGCAGGCCCTGCGCGTGCAGTTGCAGGCCAGGTTGCGTAACGCTGACGTGGTGCTGCAGCGCAGCCGCAAACTGCGCGCGATGAATGCCGTGTCGCAAGAGCTGCTGGACAACGCCGCCACTGCCGTGGACGTGGCCCGCGGTGAGCTGCAGCATGTCGAGGCGCTGATCGCGCAGAAGGCCATTCGCGCACCGTTTGCCGGCAAGCTCGGCATCCGCCGTGTCCATCAGGGGCAGTACCTGGGCGCTGGCGAGACCATCGTCAGCCTGGCCGACATCAGCCAGTTGCATGTGAACTTCGCCTTGGGCGAGCAGGCCGCCCCCGAAGTGCACGCCGGGCAAGTGCTGGCACTGACGGTGGACGCGGTGCGTGGGCAAGACTTCCAGGCCCGGGTGGTGGCGGTCGACCCGGTGGTCAGCAAAGCGCGCCTTGTGCAGGTACAGGCGGCCTTGGCGAACCCGCAAGGGCAGTTGCAACCGGGTATGTACGCCGGCGTGCGGCTTGAAGCTGCGCAGCCGTCGACCGTGCTGGCCGTGCCGGAAACCGCGATCACCTACACCGCCTACGGGCAGACGGTATTTGTCGCGACCCAGGACCCGCAGCATGGCACCCGGGTTAACCGGGTGCAGGTAACCACCGGTGAGCGTTGGCAGGGGCGGGTGGAGATTACCTCCGGCCTGACACCCGGTGACCGGGTGGTGGTTTCCGGCCAACTGAAACTGAGTGATGGCATGCCGGTCGAGCCAGTGGCGCAGGACAGCCTGCAGGTCAGCCAGGGAGGGCGGCAGTCGTGAGGTTTACCGATGTTTTCGTGCGCCGCCCGGTGCTGGCGCTGGTGGTCAGCAGCCTGATCATCCTGATGGGGCTGTTTGCCATGGGCAAGTTGCCAATCCGCCAGTACCCGTTGCTGGAAAGCTCGACCATTACCATCAGCACCGAGTACCCCGGTGCCTCCGCCGAGTTGATGCAGGGTTTCGTGACGCAGCCGATCACCCAGGCGGTGTCGTCGGTCGAAGGCATCGATTACCTGTCCTCGTCGTCGCAGCAGGGGCGCAGCCTGATCACCTTGCGCATGGTGCTCAACCGCGATTCGACCCAGGCGCTGGCCGAAACCATGGCCAAGGTCAACCAGGTGCGCTATCGCCTGCCGGAAAAAGCCTACGACCCGGTGGTGGAGCTGTCGGCAGGCGACTCCACTGCCGTGGCCTATGTGGGGTTTGCCAGCGACAGCCTGTCGATACCGGAACTGAGCGATTACCTGTCGCGGGTGGTGGAACCGCAGTTCTCCGGTATCGACGGCGTGGCCAAGGTGCAGTCGTTCGGCGGGCAGCGCCTGGCCATGCGCCTGTGGCTGGACAGTGAGCAGATGGCCGGGCGTGGGGTGACGGCGGCGGACGTGGCGCAGGCGGTACGTGCCAACAACTACCAGGCAACGCCGGGCCAGGTGCGCGGGCAGTACGTGCTGGCCGATATCCAGGTGGACACCGACCTGACCCGGGTCGAAGACTTCCGCGAGCTGATCATCCGCAATGATGGCACCGACCTGGTGCGCCTGCGCGATATTGGCACTGTGGAGCTGAGTGCGGCGGCCACGCAGGCCAGCGCCACCATGGACGGCAAACCTGCCGTGCACCTGGGGCTGTTCCCCACGCCCAGCGGCAACCCTCTGGTGATCGTCGAGGGAATTCGCCAACTGCTGCCACAGATCCAGCAGACCTTGCCGCCTGGCGTGAAAGTGGCGCTGGCCTATGAAACCGCACGCTTCATCGATGCGTCGATCCATGAAGTGCTGCGCACCTTGGTGGAGGCGATGCTGATCGTGGTGTTGGTGATCTGGCTGTGCCTGGGTTCGCTGCGCAGCGTGCTGATCGCGGTGGTGGCCATTCCGCTGTCGATGCTGGGGGCCGCGGGCCTGATGTTGATGTTCGGTTTCAGCCTCAACCTGCTGACCTTGCTGGCGATGGTGCTGGCCATCGGCCTGGTGGTGGACGATGCGATTGTGGTGGTGGAAAACGTGCACCGGCATATCGAGGAGGGCAAATCGCCGGTCGCGGCAGCATTGGCCGGGGCGCGGGAAATTGCCGGGCCGGTGATCGCCATGACCCTGACCCTGGCGGCGGTGTATGCGCCCATTGGCTTGATGGGCGGACTGACCGGCACGCTGTTCCGTGAGTTTGCCTTGACCCTGGCGGGGGCGGTAATCGTGTCCGGCATTGTGGCGCTGACCTTGTCGCCGGTGATGAGCTCGCTGTTGCTGCAATCCGGTCAGCAGCATGGCGCAATGGCCACTCTCGCCGATCGGTTGTTTGGTGCGCTGAGCGGGGCCTATGGACGGGTACTGGCCTACACACTGGCACACCGTTGGATCGGTGGCGGCGTGGCGTTGCTGGTGTGCCTGAGCCTGCCCTGGCTGTACCTGCTGCCGCAGCGCGAGCTGGCGCCACCCGAGGACCAGGCGGCGGTGCTGACCGCCATCAAGTCGCCGCAGCATGCCAGCCTCGAATACGCAGAACGCTTCGCGCTGAAGCTCGACCAGATAATGAAGTCCATTGCCGAAACCACCGACACCTGGATCATCAACGGCACCGACGGCCCGGCCGCCAGTTTCGGTGGCATCAACCTCAGCGCCTGGCAGGCGCGCGAGCGTTCCGCCGCACAGGTGCAGGCGCAGTTGCAGCAGGCCGTTGCGGATATCGAGGGCAGCAGCATCTTCGCCTTCCAGGTCGCGTCGCTGCCGGGCTCCAGCGGTGGCCTGCCGGTGCAGATGGTGCTGCGCAGCGCCCAGGATTACCCCGAGCTGTTCCAGACCATGGAAGTGCTCAAGCAACGCGCCCGCGACAGTGGCCTGTTCGCCGTGGTGGACAGCGACCTCGACTACAACAACCCGGTGGTCAAGGTACGCGTGGACCGGGCCAAGGCGGCGAGCCTGGGCATCAGCATGCAGGCCATTGGTGAGTCGCTGGGCGTACTGGTGGGCGAGCAGTACCTCAACCGCTTCGCCCTGTTCGGGCGCTCTTATGACGTGATCCCGCAGAGTATCCAGGACCAACGCCTGACGCCTGCGGCGCTGAGCCGCCAGTATGTGCGCGCCGAGGATGGCAGCCTGGTGCCGCTGGCCACGTTGGTGCGCCTGGATATCGAAGTGGCACCCAACCGCCTGTTGCAGTTCGATCAGCAGAACGCCAGTACCCTGCAGGCGATCCCGGCCCCGGGTGTATCGATGGGCAACGCCGTGGCATTTCTGGAACAGCTCACCGCCGAGCTGCCACCGGGCTTCAGCCACGACTGGCAATCGGAATCGCGCCAGTATGTGCAGGAGGGCTTTGCCTTGATGTGGGCATTTCTCGCCGCCCTGGTAGTAATCTACCTGGTGCTGGCGGCGCAGTACGAAAGCCTGATCGACCCCCTGATCATTCTGGTGACCGTGCCGCTGTCGATCTGCGGTGCGCTGCTGCCGCTGGCGCTGGGCTGGGCCACGCTGAACATCTACACGCAGATTGGCCTGGTGACGCTGATCGGCCTGATCAGCAAGCATGGCATCCTGATGGTGGCGTTCGCCAACGAGATTCAGGTGCGGGACAACCTCGATCGTGCCGCCGCCATTGTTCGTGCGGCGCAAATACGCTTGCGGCCAGTGCTGATGACCACGGCGGCGATGACTTTTGGCGTGCTGCCACTGCTGTTCGCCAGCGGCGCCGGCGCCAACAGCCGTTTCGGGTTGGGGGTGGTGATTGTGTGCGGGATGCTGGTGGGGACCTTGTTCACCTTGTTCGTGCTACCGACGATCTACGCCTGGCTGGCACGCGATCACCGGGTGAGCACGGCGCGGGCGAGGCAGTTGGTCGAAGCTGAAAGGCAACTGGGGGCGCTTTAGGGGCAACGGCCTGTTCATTGGCTGAAAGTTGCACCATCCCTGTACGAGCGGGTTCAGGCGGGGGAGCGGTCGCGGCGCATCTGGGTGACCAAGGTAAAGCGGTCATCCGGGTGCACGGTCTCGGAAACCGCCATCAAATCACCATTTTCCTCGCGGTAGTGGCGGATGATCTTCAGCCCCGGCGAGCCCGCCTCGGCCTTCAGCACCCGGGCCATTTCCGCTGTCAGCAACACCGCGCGTACCTGCTGGTCGACCACTGCGATTGCCCGGCCATAGTGCTGCTCGATCAAGCCGGCAATCAGCTGGTCAGGGTGCTCGCGGGCCAGCTCGATGACCGCGGTGTAGTCGCGCTGTGCATACACGTCGGTCCAGCACAGCGGCGCGCAATCGTGCTGCCGGTCGACGCGGATGCTCGACACGCAGAAGTAATGCTCCCCCGGCACCAGCCCCAGCCTCGCCGCCTCGCTCAGGTCGGCGACAAAGTGGCGCACGCCCTGGATTTCCCGCTGCTGGGTGTCCGCCAGGTGCGCCAGCTCAGCCACACTGGCCAACGATTGCGAATAGCCGCCGCGTGGGCTGCTGGCCTCCACCCGGGTGCCCACGCGCTTGCGCCGCGACACCAGCCCTTGGGTGAGCAACTGGTCGATAGCGGCACGCACCGTGTGCCGGCTCACATTGTAAAGGTCGCACAGCTCGAACTCGGTCGGCAGCAGGCTGCCCACCGGGTAGCGGCCGCTGGCAATCGCTTGCATCAAGTCCTTTGCCACGGTGGAGTAGCGCGTTGGGTTCATACCTTTGCTCGGGCTCGCCAATTTCATCGGTTGACAGTGTAACAGCGGCCGAATGCCGAACGCTCCGGCCGCCCACAGAGGTCAATGCTGCTGCCTGGCCCGGAGCAGCAGCGCTGCCAGGGCACACCCGACCAATGCCAGGCACGCCAGGTAGAACGCATCACTGTAGGCCATCAGGTAAGCCTCTCGCCGAATGGTCGCCGCCAACGCTTCCAGCATTTGCTGCTGATGCGGCAGCCAGCTTTGCACCGTCTGGTTGATGCGCGCCTGCACGCTTGGCTCGAACAGCGTCACCTGCTCGTGAATGCGCTCACTGTGAAAGCGTTCACGGGTCGCCACCAGTTGCGTCAACCCGGCCGTGCCGATGGCGCCACCCAGGTTGCGCAACATCGAGAACACCGCCGAGGCTGAGCCGGCTTCACGCTTGTCCAGCCCGGCCACCGCCAGCACCGATAACGCAACCATGATGAAAGGCTGGCCAATACCACGCACCACCGTGGACGGGATGATCACGTTGTCGGCACTGTCGGCGCTCAGGCTGGCCCCCAGCCAGCAGCCCAGCGCCATGATCAAAAAGCCGCTGGCGACCATGAACTTGGCACTGGTCCAGCCCATCAGCCGGGGCATCAACGGCGCCAGCAGCAACTGCACCACGCCATAGGCGATCAGCGCTACGCCCACGTCGTGCGCGCTGAACCCCTGCAACTGCGAGAGGTAGTTGGGCACCAGGAACACCAGGCCGAACGTGGCAGCGCCAAAGATGAACATCGCCACGCTGGCAACGCCGAAGTTGTAGTGCCCCAGCAAGCGCAGATTGATGAACGCGCGCTGGCCGAACAGCTGGGTCACCACGAACACCACCAAGGCAATGGTGGCGACCACGCTCATGCCGACGATGAGCGGCGAGCCGAACCAGTCCAGCCGGCCGCCTTCTTCCAGCACGATCTGCAAGCCGCCCAGGCCGATCACCATGGCCGCGATACCCAGCCAATCACCTTTGCGTAACAGTTCGAGCTTCATCGGCTTGGCCTCGATCGACCAGGCGATGGCCAACAGCAGCGCAATGCCGGGGAAAAGTTGCAGATAGAAGATCCAGCGCCACGAATAGGCATCGGTCAGCCAGCCGCCAATCGACGGCCCGGCGGCCTGCGCCACGCTGTTGGCCAGGCTGAACAGCGCCATGCCCATGGCCATCTTGCTGGCCGGCAGTTCGGTGATGATCAGCTGGAACGACAGGGGAATCAGCACCGCGCCCGCAGCCCCCTGGATCACCCGGATTACGATCATCGCCTCCAGGTTGGGCGCCCATGAGCAGGCCACCGAGGCGATCAGAAAGATGAGCGAGCCGGTCCACATGACCCGGCGCAGCGAGAACACGTCCACCAACCAGGCCGTCAGCGGAATCATCACGATTTCCGCCACCAGGTAGGCGGTGGAGATCCATGAGCCTTCCTCGAAGCTGGCACCCAGCGAGCCGCGGATTTCTGGCAGTGCGGCGCTGGTGACATGCACGTTCATGCCCGCCATGAAGCAGCCGAACAGGCCGCCAAGCACCGCTACCCAGGCGCGCAGCGAGACCGTTTGCTCAGTGCGCATCGGCGACCTCTGCGGGGCGTGTGTCGACTGTACTGACCACTGACATGCCGGGCAGTACCTGCGGGCCGTCCAGCGGTTTGTCGAGCAAAATGCGCACCGGGAAACGCTGGACGATCTTGGTGAAGTTGCCGGTGGCGTTGTCCGACGGCAGCAAGGCGAAGACATTGCCCGAGGCTGGCGAAAAACTGGCCACATGGCCATGCAGTGGCTGGCTGGCGAAGCTGTCGACCCGTATTTCTACCGGTTGCCCGGGGCGCATGCGGGCCAGTTGGGTTTCCTTGTAGTTGGCCACCACATAGGCTTGCTGCAGGGGCACCACAGCCAACAGCGGCTGGCCCGGCACCACGTACTGGCCGGTGCGCACGCGGCGCTGGCCGACCACGCCAGTGATCGGCGCGCGGATCACGGTGTCCTGTTCGTCCTGCTCGGCGAGCTGCTGGTGGGCCTGGGCGCGTGCCAGGGCCGCTGCCCGTTGTTGCAGTTCGGCCTCGGCCTGGGCTGACCGGGCCTTGGCCATGGCCAGTTGTGAGCGTTGCTGGCGCAGCGCGGCCTGGGCACCTTGCAGCGCGGCTTGTGCCTGGCTGGCATGGGCACTGGCGGTTTCCAGGCGCTGCACGGTCGCTGCGTCGTCACGCACCAGGCCACGGTAGCGTTGGACATCCAGTTCACTGCGACGCTGTTCGGCGGTGGCGCTGCGCACGACGGCCTCGGCCTGCAGGATGGCTTGCTGTTGCTGGTCGATGCGCTCGGTCGCTACCTGTTGGCTGGCCTCGGCGGCGGCCAGTGCCGCCTGTGCCTCGGTCACACCAGCCCGGGCCTGGTCGAGGCGGGCGCGGTAGTCGCGGTTTTGCAGGCGCACCAGCACATCGCCGGCTTTCACCGGCTGGTCGTCAGCCACCTCGACCTCGGCTACGTAACCCGCCACGCGTGGGCTCAGGGCCACCCAGTCGGCGCGGACGTAGGCATCGTCGGTGGTTTCCAGATAGCGGCCGGTGCTGAACCAGTAGCTGGTGAAGGCCAGCAGGGTGATTGCGGCCAGGCTGCCGCTGGCGATGACTGCCAGGCGGCGACGGGTTTTAGCGCTCGGCCGCTGTTCAGTTTCGGCGGGTGAGGGTTTGTCTACGGCAACATTCATGGTTGGTTTCCAATCTCGAATTGGGCCTGCTGGCTGTCGGTTGTGGGAGCCACTGTCTTGCTCAATTTCTAAAAGCTGGCGCGATTGGGAGCGGGCTTGCCCGCGAACACGGGCGAAGCCCGTGCCATCCACCGCGGTGTATTCTTCGCGGGTAAACCCGCTCCTACAGTGGGCGGTGCTCGCTGCTGGTCTTGCTTCTCGCTACCACCGCCCGCCCAGCGCGCGGAACAGGTTTACCTGCGCTTGCGCCAGGCGCCCTCGGGCTTCTGTGTGGTTGGCCCGCAGGCTGATCATTTCGCGCTCGCTGTCGAGCAGGGCCAGCCCGTCCACGGTGCCGGCACGGTAGTTACCCTGGGCCAGGGCAAAGCTGTGCTGGCTGTGCGCCAGGGCTGCGTCCAGCGCCTGCAACCGTTGTCGCTCGCCGTCGTAGCGGGCCAGTGCCTGGCGCACGTCTTTCAGCGCGCTCAGCGCTACGCCGCGGTAACGGGCGACCTGCGCCCGCTGCAATGCCTCGGCCTTGCTCACCCGTGCGCGGTTGGCTTTCAGGTTGGGAAACTCCCAGCGGATCAGCGGGCCAATGCCGAACATCACCGCGCGGCTGTCGCCGAGGTTGGCAAGGTGATGGTCCGAAGACGTCAACGAAGCGCCGAAGCTGACCTTTGGGTAAAGGTCGGCCCGCACGATGTCGGTCTCCAGGGTGGCCGCCTGCAGTTCCCGTTCGGCCTGGCGCACATCTGGCCGGCGTTCGAGCAAATGCCAGCCATCGCCAGCCGGCAGCGGCACCGACAGCGTGGGGATGGCTACGCAGGTCGTGGCCTCGGCCACCGAGGCCTGGCCACTGAGCATGCTCAGTTCGTAAAGTGCCATCTGCCGCCGGGCTGAGAGCATCGGCAGTTGCGCACGCACCTGTTCCCGCAAGCCCAGCAGGCGCTCGCTGTCGAGGGCAGTGGCCACACCGGCCTGGCGCTGGCGCTGGCTGAGTTGCACGCTGTGGTCGAGGGTTTGCAAGGCCTGCTTCGCTGCCTCCAGGCGCGCCGCGTAGGTGCACTGGTCGATGTAGGCGCGGGTGGTCTGGGCGACCACCTGCAGGCGTACCAGGTCTAGCGCCGCAGCGCTGGCTTCGGCTTGCACCCTGGCACGTTGGATGGCGGCGCGTACCTGGCCCCAGATATCCACCTGATAGGCCAGTTCGATGCCCGGGTTGAATTGCCATTGCGACGGCGCGTTGCTGTCGGTCGCCTCGGCCAGCGTCTGGTCATCGGCGCGCCTGCCATAGGTAGCGGCAATGCCCATCTCGGTAGACGGCCAGCGCCTGGCGTCGAACTCGCCGATGCCGGCCAGCATGGCCTGCACGTTGGCCTCGGCCTGTGCCAGGCCTTGGTTGTGCGCCAGGGCTTGCTGTACCCAGCGATTGAGTTGAGGGTCTTGATACAGTGCCCACCAGCGTTCGGGCAGGGGCTGTTTGCTGACGCCGGCCGGCATGTTCGCCAGCGGGTCTGCCTGCAGCGCTACAGCGGGTTCGGCAGGTGTGGGTTGGTGGCCGCACGCCGCGAGTGCAGCAAGCATGCCGAGGGCTGTGGCAAGCCGGGCAGGGCCGGGAAATGAGTGCAGTAAGGGCATCACGATTGTCGCTCAAAGGTTGTGATGCGAGGTTAACGAGGGTTGCATGGGCGTCGCTGTCGCAAGCGGGACAACCCTGCGCGCAAGCGGGACAACCTGAGGCTCAGTACTCGCGCGCGGTACCGTTTTGCCAATCACTCGGCGCATAGCCGAGGATGCGCTTGAACATGGCAGTAAAGGCGCTGGCGCTCTGGTAGCCGTGCTCCAGCGCAACGTTCAGGATCGGCTTGCCATCGGCCAGGCACTGCTGGCTGAGCATCACCCGGGCACGGGCGCGCCATTGGCCATACGACATGCCCACCTCGCGCTGGAAAAGCCGGGCCACGCTGCGGGCACTCATGCTCAGTTGCGCGCCGCATTGCTCCAGGGTCAGGTCCTGGGCCGGGTCCTGCAGGAAGCGCTCGCACCAGGCACGCAACCGTGCGTGCTGCGGCGTCGGGACGAAGGCATCGATGCGCCGGGCGGCGGCGAGTTCATGCAGGATCAGCGCCCGAGCATGCACGCCGTCGCGCAGGTTCAGCATTCGTGACGCAGTCAGGATCAGTTCGCGCAGCAGGCCGGACACGACGATGACCTGGCAGCGTTCGATGTGGGCATCGAACAGCAAGGTCCGCATGCTGACCACGCCCTCCATGCGGATGGCATGGCTGACCCCGGCAGGCATCCACAAGGCATGTCCGCCGGGGATCACCCAACTGCCGCCCTCGCTGCTGACCCGCATCACGCCACTGGCGGCGTAGATCAGCTGGTCTTCGGCGTGGCAGTGGCTGGCCACTTCGTCGCCGTGTCCGTAATCCATTCCCAGTGCTTGCATGCAGGCCACCCTCGTCATTGGATCCAATTATATCGAGGCGAACCGGTGCCGGATTGCGAAGTGTGGCCTGCGAGCGATTTGTCGTGATTTTTAATGGTTTTGTTATGATGTTTTTTGGTTAGTAATTGCGATAAACATAGAAAATACAGAATTTTAGATGGTGTTTTTTATCAAATCCAGACATCACTCTCTGCTGTGCGGCCGCCCCCTTCATGACCGGTATTCAGAATGCCCCGCGGTTCGATCATCATCAGTTTCGCTTCGCCTTGCGCAGCGGTCCGGTGCTCGACGCCGCGGGGCACAACATAGAGTTCCCCGGGGTTCACATGCACGCAGCCATCCGGCAGGTCGATACGCAGGGTGCCTTCCAGCACCAGGAATGCTTCGTCGGTCTCCGGGTGCGCGTGCCAGATGAATTCGCCTTCGATGCGCACGACCTTCAACTGGTAATCGTTCATCTCGGCAACGACCCTGGGGCTCCATTGCTGTTCGATAAGCGCTGCCTTGTGGACCAGGTTCACTGGCAGGGAGGGATGTGGGTGACGGGATTCAGGCATGACAGTTCCTCGGAAAGTGGAGTGTTCAGCCTATCGCTCCGGGCGAGTCCGGTTCTTGTACGATCCTGCAAGCCTGTTCTCACGGGGTGCGCGGGCGCCTGCGGTAACTCAGCGTGACGCTCGCAAACGCTCCAGCCAGCGTAACGGCGGTACGCCATAGCAGCGGGTGAAGTGCCGGGTCATGTGGCTCTGGTCATGAAAGCCTGCGGCAATGGCGGCGTCGACCAAGGTGAAGCCGTCCAGGATCATTCGGCGCAAGCAGTCGAGGCGGCGCAGGGTGACAAAGCGATAGGGGCTGGTGCCGTACAGCGTGCGAAAGTCCCGCGACAGGCTCCAGCGTTCGCGGCCACTGGCCTGTTCCAGCATGTCCAGTGTTATGCCCACATGCAGGTGTTCCATGATGAAGGCTCGGGCGCGTTCGGCTGCCTGGTAATCCAGGCGCTTGCGCCCGCGCGGCTTGCCGCCGACGGCCCGCAAGGCGATCGCCAGGTCATACAGGGCGTCCTGTTCTTCCAATGGTTCCAGCGCGTGGTCCACTGCCTGTACGAACGCTTCGCTGGCGTGGTACAGACGCGGGTCGCTGGACAGCCCGCCAGCGATGAAGGGCAAAGGCTGACCACCCAGCACGTTCTGGATCAGTGCCGGGTCGACGTAGGCCATGCGGTAGCGAAAGCCTGCGTCGGTGCCTGCCATGCCGTCATGCTGTTCGTCCGGGTGCAGCACCAGCGTGTTGCCCGGTATGCCGTGGCGCAGCGAACCCTTGTAGTGGAAGCTTTGCACGCCGGCCAGCGTACGGCCGATCGAATAGGTATCGTGGCGATGCGGGTCGTAGCCGTGGCTACCGAACCAGGCTTCGATACGCTCGATACCGCCCGGTTGGGCACTACGGATGACCCAGTCGGACGGCGGTAGGGGCTTCGCTTTGCGGGCCATCGCGGTCAGTGCCTCCTGCTCACGCCCGGGTGGGCAGGCTCATGTGCAGCAAGGGGAACGGGCGACCTTCGCCATCCAGTGGTGAACGGCCAGTCTGGACGAAGCCATAGTGCTGGTAGAACGCTGTTGCCTGTGGGTTCTGCTCGTTGACATCGACACTCATCGCACTGCGTGACTGGCGGCCGAAATCCAGCAATGCACGGCCAATGCCCTGGCGGTGGCGCGCTGGGTCGACGAAGAGCATTTCCACATGGTTTTCATTGAAGCCAATAAAGCCCAGTGGCTGGTCATCGGTGTCTACCGCAACCCACAGCTCGACGGCCGGGAAGTACACGTCGCGCAGCTGTGGCAATAGTGCGTCGATGTCGGAGGGTTGCAGAAAGTGGTGCGTCGCGCGAACCGCGCGCAGCCAGATGTCGAGCAGCTGCGGGTAGTCTGCAGCGATGCCTTGGCGAATGATCATGTTGTCATCCTGAGTGCATTGATGGCGGATGGGCGCGCCAGTGAGCGGCGGCCATGCAAGTGTCGGCATCATGAATGACCGCTTCGCGAGTCAACGCCTGGGCGGTGCACGGCAGGGGAGGCCGGAAGGGAAGAAAGCGGAAGATTACCCCGGTCGCTCAGTAGAGGGCAATGGCGATTGGGTAGGGTGCAGTGCAGGTTTCGACTCGGCTAGGATGCATGTCGATGCTGGAATTGAACCCGAACAACAAGAACGGCCCGGGAGCACCCATGAACCGCAACGAACTGCGCAAAGCCGATATCAACCTGATGGTGGTGTTCGAAGCGCTGATGCAGGAACGCAACCTCACCCGTGCCGCGGAGAAGCTGTTCGTCGCCCAACCCACGGTCAGCGCCGCGCTGGCCAGGTTGCGTGCGATGTTCAACGACCCGTTGCTGGTTCGAGTGGGCAACCGCATGGAGCCCTCGGCCAGGGCCGAAGAGGTGATCAAGTACCTCACGCCAGCCTTGGATGCGATGTCCGTCGCCCTCAGCATGACCCATGATTTCGACCCGCTGACCAGCAAGATGACCTTCCGCATCGGCTTGTCCGATGATGTCGAGTCGGGCCTGTTGCCGCCGCTGTTGCGGGCGCTGCGGGTGGAGGCGCCAAACGTGGTGGTGGTCGTGCAGCATGTGGACTACTGGCGCATTCCGGACCTGCTGGCGGCGGGCGACGTGACGGTGGGTATCAGCCAGACCAAGGGCCTGCCCGCCAATGCCAAACGCAAGGTGCTACGCACCCTGCAAGCCAGGGTAGTGCGGGCCGACAAATCCACCACGCCGCTTTCGCTGGATGAGTTTTGTCAACGCCCGCATGTTCAGGTTTCGCCGACCGCCAACACCCAGGGTGTGGTCGACGACTGGTTGAAAGACATCGGCCGTGAACGCAAGGTGGTGTTGTCGGTGCCGCAGTTCAGTTCGCTGCCGGCGATTCTGGCCGGTACCGACCTGCTGGCCTGCTGCCCGGACTATGCCGCACAAGGCATGGAGCGTTGGGGCAACCTGCAGGCCGAGACGCTGCCGTTCGAGACTGCTGCACTGGAGCTGGCCATGGTCTGGTTGAGCACCACCGACAGCGACCCGGCCGAGCGTTGGCTGCGTAGTCGCCTGGAGCACTATATGGGCGGACTACGGGAAGCGGTCATGGGATGATGTCGGTCTCCAGGCTCAGCAGATCCTGCACCGTCTGCCGCCGGCGGATCATCCGCAACTCCCCGCCCTCGATCAGAAACTCCGGCAGCAGCGGCCGGCTGTTGTAGTTCGACGACATCGACGCGCCATAGGCGCCGGCATCGTGGATCACCAGCAGGTCGCCTACCTGTGCCTGAGGCAGGTCCTGCGGGGTCAGTTCCTGGTCATTCTGAGTGAACACGTCACCCGATTCACACAACGGCCCGGCCACCACGGTCGGCTGCCGTGGGCGGTCCACCGGCTGACCGTTGGCATCGAGCAGGGTCATGCCGTGGTAGGCGCCGTACATCGCCGGGCGCATCAGGTCGTTGAAGCCGGCGTCGATCATGACGAAGGTATTGCGGCCCACTTGCTTGACAGCGCGCACTTCGGCCACCAGGTAGCCCGACTCGGCCACCAGGAAGCGCCCTGGCTCGATTTCCATGCGCACGGGGTGGCCGAGCAGCGCTTCGATTTCCTTGCGCGCTATCGCCCAGGTCTGCGCATAGCGCTGCAGGTCGACCGGTTTGTCGGTGCTGCGGTAAGGGGTAGAAAGCCCACCGCCGATGGAGAACGCCTCGATGTCCACGCCCAGGCGGCCGATCAGCTCGATCATCGAGCGGGCCACCTGTTCCAGGTGCTGGTAATCCACCCCGGAGCCAATGTGCATGTGCACGCCCACCAGGTGCAGGCCATGGGTCTTGATGCACGCCAGCGCCTCGTCCAGTTCTTCGTGCCAGATGCCATGCTTGCTGTTTTCGCCGCCGGTATTGGTCTTGCGGCTGTGGCCATGGCCGAAGCCTGGGTTGATGCGGATCCACACGCGGTGGCCGGGCGAGCGTTCACCCAGTTGGCGCAGCATGTCGATTGAGCCGGCGTTGACTTCGATCTTCGAGGCCACCACCCGCTCCAGGGTGGGGCGGTCCAGTGCGTCACAGGTCAGCACCACGCCGGCAGGGTCACCGTCAACGCTCGCGCCGGCGGCGAAGGCCCGCTCCATCTCACCCAGCGACACTGCATCCAGCACCAGGCCATGGGCGCGCATCAGGCGCAGCACATGCACGTTCGGGTTGGCTTTCTGGGCGAAACGTACGGTGTCGAATACGTTCAACTGCTCGACGCGATCGGCGATGGTGCGGGTGTCGTATGCCCATAGCGGCGAGCCGTGCTGGCGAACAGCCTCGGCCAGGAGGGTGAAGGGTGCGGTCATGGTGGCGTCACTCGTATAAGGAAGGCCACGAGGATGAGCCAAAGGGTGAATTCAGAAAAATAGCTATTCTTCTGCCAGCCATTCATATCTGATATACCTATTGTCAACGCTTCGGGTATTTGCCGTGAAACTGTCCGTCCGCCACATCGAAGTGTTCCGCGCCATCATGGCCGCTGGCAGTGTCACGGGTGCCGCGCGCCTGCTGTTCACCTCGCAGCCCACCGTCAGCCGCGAGTTGGCCCGGTTGGAGCAAGTGACCGGCCTGAATCTGTTCGAACGCGAGGGAGGGCGCCTGGTGGCCACCGCCCAGGCGTTGCTGCTGATCGAGGAGGTCGAGCGCGCCTACGTCGGGCTGGAGCGGATCGATCGCTTTGCCCAGGCCATCCGCAACTTCGAGCAGGGCCGGCTGGCCATCACCTGCCTGCCGCTGTTCTCGCAAACCTTGTTGCCCAAGGCTTGCCAGCGCTTTCACCAGCAGCACAGGGGCGTGAGCGTGAGCATTCTGGCGCAGGAGTCGCCTTTGCTGGAGGAGTCACTGGTTGCCCAGCAGCATGACCTTGGCCTGACTGAAGTCGAACAGATACCGCGTGGCGCGTATGGAGAATTGCTGTTCAGTGCCAACATGGTGTGCGTGTTGCCCGAGCATCACCCGCTGCAGGTGAAGGCTGAACTGGAGCTGAGTGATTTCCATGAGGTCGATTTCATCAACCTGGCCAGCCTGGATACCTACCGGCAGCGTCTTGATCAGCACTTTCGTGCGGCCGGGGTCAACCGCCGCACGGTTATCGAGACCACCAGTGCCGCGTCGGTGTGCGCCATGGTCAGGCAAGGCCTTGGGGTGGCGATCATCAACCCGCTGAGCGGGCTGGAGGCGGCGCAAGGCGGGTTGCCGATCCGCCGGTTACGGGTATCGGTGCCCTATCAGGTGATGCTGATACGCCCGGACCATCGGCCGGCATCGGCAGCGGTGGAGCCGTTTTGCGAGGCGTTGCGGGTGCAGGCGCAAGAAATGCAGGCAGCATTGGGCTAGGGCTTTCCGGGGCACTCAGATTCCATGCCACCCACCGCTGTACCTGCTTCGCGGGTAAACCCGCTCCTACAGCTCGCAGACCAAGGTTCCAGTACCGGCCAGGATGTTTTCAAGGGTTTCTTTCACTTCATCCATGTCACTCAACTCGCTGGTCAGGTTGATCTCCAGCACTTCATCCCCCTTCAGCGCGTCCCGGTCACCGGCCGCCACTTCAATCAGCAGGCGCTTGGCGCTCAGGGTCACTTTAAGGCCATCCAGCGTCGACGGCTCATCATCCAGGGTCAGGTCGACGGTGTCCTCGTCCGGGTAGCGGGTAAGCAGGAACATCTGACCTTTGTCGCTGTGGCAACACAGGGTCGCCATGTTGTCTTCCTCGTCATCGCAAGGGGTGGCGAACAGCAGGGCGGTGTTGATTTGCATGAGCAGGCTCGAATCAAAGGAAACGGAAGGGGATTCTGACAGTCTTGCGTACAGGCATAAACGTAAAGTTACCCCCCCTTGACCGAAATTGTCGCAGCGCTGCAAGCGTAGATGACCGATCAGTCGTTAAGCTTCGGCGAGCCCTGGGCGTGCCTGCGCACGTTCAACGTCTGGTTTTTTACCGTCCGCCATGCCACGGGTTGGCTATCGTTGATCCGTACACGGCGCACGCAGCGACGCTTCAATTATTACAAAGCCCAAGCGGAGTACCACAGATGGCGTTCTTCACCGCAGCCAGCAAAGCCGACTTTCAGCATCAACTGCAAGCGGCCCTGGCGCAGCACATCAGCGAGCAGTCCCTGCCACAAGTGGCGCTGTTCGCCGAGCAGTTCTTCGGCATCATCTCTCTGGACGAACTCACCCAACGCAGGCTTTCCGACCTGGCCGGCTGCACCCTGTCAGCCTGGCGCATCATCGAGCGTTTCGACCCCGAATATCCGCAAGTACGGGTGTACAACCCTGATTACGAACGCAATGGCTGGCAGTCGACCCATACCGTGGTCGAAGTGCTGCACCATGACCTGCCGTTCCTGGTCGATTCGGTGCGCACCGAGCTCAATCGCCGTGGTTACAGCATCCACACCCTGCAAACCACCGTACTCAGCGTGCGCCGTGGTGCCAAGGGCGAGCTGTTGGAACTGCTGCCCAAGGGTACCCAGGGCGAGGGCGTGTGCTACGAGTCACTGATGTACCTGGAGATCGACCGCTGCGCCAACGCCGCCGAGCTGACAGTGCTGACCCGCGAAATCGAGCAGGTGCTGGCCGAGGTACGGGTGGTGGTGGCCGACTTCGAACCGATGAAGGCCAAGCTGCGTGAAGTGGTGGCGCAGGTGGAGCAGACTGCCTTTGGCCCTGCCCAAAACGAGAAGGGCGAAGTCAAGGCCTTCCTCGAGTGGCTGCTGGATAACCACTTCACCTTCCTGGGCTATGAAGAATTCACCGTCAAGGGCGACGCCGATGGCGGCCAGATGGTCTACGACGGGCAGTCGTTCCTCGGCTTGCCGCGTCGCCTGCGCGTGGGTTTGAAGGCAGAAGAGCTGCGCATCGAAGACTATGCCGTGGCCTACCTCAACGAGCCGCTGTTGCTGTCGTTCGCCAAGGCCGCGCTGCCCAGCCGCGTGCACCGCCCGGCCTACCCGGACTACGTGTCGATCCGTCAGCTGGACGCCGATGGCAAGGTGATCAAGGAGCACCGCTTCATGGGGCTGTACACCTCGTCGGTGTATGGCGAAAGCGTGCATGCCATTCCGTACATCCGCGTGAAGGTGGCCGAAGTCGAGCGCCGTTCGGGCTTCGATCCCAAGGCCCACCTGGGCAAGGAACTGGCCCAGGTGCTGGAAGTGCTGCCGCGCGACGACCTGTTCCAGACGCCGATCGACGAGCTGTTCAGCACAGTCATGGCAATCGTGCAGATCCAGGAGCGCAACAAGATCCGCGTGTTCCTGCGCAAAGATCCGTACGGCCGCTTCTGCTACTGCCTGGCCTACGTCCCGCGGGAAATCTACTCCACCGAAGTGCGGCAGAAGATCCAGCAGGTGCTGATGGAGCGTCTGAAGGCCAGCGACTGCGAGTTCTGGACCTTCTTCTCCGAATCGGTTCTGGCCCGTGTGCAACTGATTCTGCGGGTCGACCCCAAGAACCGCATCGACATCGACCCGCAGCAGCTGGAACGCGAAGTCATCCAGGCCTGCCGCTCGTGGCATGACGATTACTCGGCACTGGTTGTAGAGAACTTCGGCGAAGCCCAGGGCACCAACATCCTTGCCGAGTTCCCCAAAGGCTTCCCGGCCGGGTACCGCGAGCGCTTCGCTGCACACTCGGCGGTGGTCGACCTGCAGCATGTGCTGAGCCTGTCGGAAAGCAAGCCGCTGGCAATGAGCTTCTACCAACCATTGACCCAGGTTGGCGAGCGCACGCTGCACTGCAAGCTGTACCACGCCGACACCCCGCTGGCGCTGTCCGATGTGCTGCCGATTCTGGAAAACCTTGGCCTGCGCGTGCTCGGCGAGTTCCCGTATCGCCTGCGCCATGCCAATGGCCGGGAATACTGGATTCACGACTTCGCCTTCACCTACAGCGAAGGCCTGAGCCTGGAGATCCAGCAGCTCAACGACACCCTGCAGGACGCTTTCATCCACATCGTCCGTGGTGACGCCGAGAACGACGCCTTCAACCGCCTGGTACTGACTGCCGGCCTGCCATGGCGCGACGTGGCCCTGCTGCGCGCTTACGCCCGTTACCTGAAGCAGATTCGCCTGGGCTTCGATCTGGGTTACATCGCCAGTACCCTGAACAACCACACCGATATCGCGCGCGAGCTGACCCGGTTGTTCAAGACCCGCTTCTACTTGGCACGCAAGCTCACCCAGGACGACCTTGACGACAAGCAGCAGCGCCTGGAGCAGGCCATTCTGGCTGCGCTGGACGACGTTCAGGTGCTCAACGAAGACCGCATCCTGCGGCGCTACCTGGACCTGATCAAGGCCACCCTGCGTACCAACTTCTACCAGCCCGACGCAAACGGCCAGAACAAGTCGTACTTCAGCTTCAAGTTCAACCCCAAGCTGATCCCCGAACTGCCCAAACCGGTGCCAAAGTTCGAGATATTCGTCTATTCGCCACGCGTCGAGGGCGTGCACCTGCGCTTTGGCAACGTCGCCCGTGGCGGCTTGCGCTGGTCCGACCGGGAAGAAGACTTCCGCACTGAAGTGCTGGGCCTGGTCAAAGCCCAGCAAGTGAAAAACTCGGTCATCGTGCCGGTCGGCGCCAAGGGCGGCTTCCTGCCGCGGCGTCTGCCGATTGGCGGTAGCCGTGACGAGATTGCCGCCGAAGGCGTGGCGTGCTATCGCATCTTCATTTCCGGCCTGCTCGACATCACCGACAACCTCAAGGACGGTGGCGTGGTGCCGCCGGCCAACGTGGTGCGTCATGACGATGACGACCCGTACCTGGTGGTGGCGGCCGACAAAGGCACCGCGACGTTCTCCGACATCGCCAACGGCATTGCCATCGACTACGGCTTCTGGCTCGGCGACGCCTTTGCCTCGGGCGGCTCGGCCGGTTACGACCACAAGAAAATGGGCATTACCGCACGCGGCGCCTGGGTGGGCGTACAGCGTCACTTCCGCGAGCGTGGCATCAACGTGCAGGAAGACCCGATCACCGTCATCGGGGTGGGCGACATGGCGGGCGACGTGTTCGGCAATGGCCTGCTGATGTCCGACAAACTGCAACTGGTGGCAGCGTTCAACCACCTGCATATCTTCATCGACCCCAACCCCGAGCCAGCCGCCAGCTTTGCCGAGCGCAAGCGTTTGTTCGATCTGCCGCGTTCGGCCTGGAGCGACTACGACACCAGCATCATGTCCGAAGGCGGCGGGATCTTCCCGCGCAGTGCCAAGAGCATCGCCATCAGTGCGCAGATGAAGGAGCGCTTCGCCATCGAAGCCGACCGCCTGACCCCGACCGAGCTGCTGAACGCGCTGCTCAAGGCCCCGGTGGACTTGCTGTGGAACGGCGGCATCGGAACCTACGTGAAGGCCAGCACTGAAAGCCACGCCGATGTGGGCGACAAGGCCAACGATGCGCTGCGGGTCAACGGTAACGAACTGCGCTGCAAGGTGGTGGGCGAGGGTGGCAACCTGGGCATGACCCAGCTCGGCCGGGTCGAGTTCGGCCTGAACGGCGGCGCCACCAACACCGACTTCATCGACAACGCCGGCGGCGTGGACTGCTCCGACCACGAGGTCAACATCAAGATCCTGCTCAACGAAGTGGTGCAGGGTGGCGACATGACCGAGAAGCAGCGCAACCAGCTGCTGGGCAGCATGACCGACGAAGTGGCCGGCCTGGTGCTGGGTAACAACTACAAGCAGACCCAGGCGCTGTCGTTGGCCGCCCGCCGCGCCCGCGAGCGGATTGCCGAGTACAAGCGCCTGATGGCCGACCTCGAGGCGCGTGGCAAGCTGGACCGCGCCATCGAATTCCTGCCGTCCGAAGAGCAGTTGGCCGAACGTCTGGCTGCCGGTCAGGGCCTGACCCGCGCCGAGCTGTCGGTGCTGATCTCGTACAGCAAGATCGACCTCAAGGAGCAACTGCTCAAGTCGCTGGTGCCGGACGACGACTACCTGACCCGTGACATGGACACCGCTTTCCCGCCGTCCCTGGTCAGCAAGTTCGCCGAGGCCATGCGCCGCCACCGCCTGAAGCGCGAAATTGTCAGCACCCAGATCGCCAACGACCTGGTCAACAACATGGGTATCACCTTCGTCCAGCGCCTGAAGGAGTCGACCGGCATGAGCCCGGCCAACGTGGCCGGCGCTTATGTGATCGTGCGCGACATCTTCCACCTGCCGCACTGGTTCCGCCAGATCGAGGCACTGGACTATCAGGTACCAGCAGAAATCCAGCTCACCCTGATGGACGAGCTGATGCGCCTGGGCCGCCGTGCCACCCGCTGGTTCCTGCGTAGCCGCCGTAACGAACAGGACGCTGGGCGCGATACCGCGCACTTCGGGCCGAAGATCGCGCAGTTGGGTCTGAAACTTGATGAGCTGCTCGAAGGCCCCACCCGCGAACGCTGGATGGTGCGCTACCAGGGCTTTGTCGAGGCCGGTGTGCCGGAGTTGCTGGCGCGTATGGTGGCAGGTACCAGCCACCTGTACACCCTGCTGCCGATCATTGAAGCGGCCGACGTTACCGGCCATGAGCCGGCGCAGGTGGCCAAGGCATTCTTCGCCGTGGGCAGCGCGCTGGACCTGACCTGGTACCTGCAGGAAATCAGCAACCTGCCGGTGGAAAACAACTGGCAGGCGCTGGCCCGCGAGGCATTCCGCGACGATATCGACTTGCAGCAGCGGGCGATCACCATTTCGGTCCTGCAGATGGTCGATGCACCGGAAGACATGGATGCTCGTGTGGCGCTGTGGGCAGAGCAGCACCGGGGAATGGTGGAACGCTGGCGCGCCATGCTCGACGACCTGCGCAATGCCACGGGTATTGACTATGCGATGTACGCGGTGGCCAACCGCGAGCTGGTCGACCTGGCCATGAGTGGGCAGGCAGCCGTGGTGCCGTCCTGAGCCTTGTGGTGAGGTAAAACAAAGCCCCGGCAGTGATGCCGGGGCTTTTTTGTATGCCTGGCCCTTTCGTGGGTGAACCCGCTCCTACAACGGCCTGTGTCCAACCCTCGACGTGTGTCCAACACTGATCTGTGTAGGAGCGGGTTTACCCGCGAATACGGTAGCGGCGGCAACGGTGAGCGGCCGGGGAGATTGGCCAGCAGGGCCGGCCCTTTCGCGGGTGAACCCGCTCCTACAGGGGAGCGGGCCCGGACAGGTTTACTTGAACCGCCTCTCCACGCCTTTTTCGACCAGGATCTTGGCGGAAATTTCTTCCACCGAAAAATGCGTGGAATTGATGTTGGGAATGTTCTCCCGGCGGAACAGGCTTTCCACTTCACGTACTTCGAACTCGCACTGGGCAAAGCTGGAATAGCGGCTGTTGGGCTTGCGCTCGTGGCGGATGGCGGTGAGGCGGTCGGGGTCGATGGTCAGGCCGAACAGCTTGTTGTGGTGCTTTTTCAGCACCGCCGGCAGTTGCAGGCGCTCCATGTCGTCCTCGGTCAGCGGGTAGTTGGCGGCACGGATGCCGAACTGCATGGCCATGTAAAGGCAGGTTGGGGTCTTGCCGCAACGCGACACGCCAACCAGAATCAGGTCGGCTTTGTCGTAGTAGTGGGTGCGTGCACCGTCGTCGTTATCCAGGGCGAAATTCACCGCCTCGATGCGTTCCATGTAGTTGGAATTGCCGCCGATCGAGTGGGATTTGCCCACGGAATACGACGAATGGGCAATCAATTCCTGCTCAAGTGGGGATAAAAACGAAGAAAAGATGTCGATCATGAAGCCATTCGAGGTCGCCAGGATCTCGCGGATGTCCTGGTTGACGATGGTGTCGAAGATGATCGGACGGACCCCATCCCGCTCGGCCGCAGCGTTGATTTGCTGGACCATGGCCCGCGCTTTGTCCGGTGAATCGATGTAAGGACGGGTGAATTTGTTGAAGGGAATGCTCTCGAATTGCGCGAGCAAACTCTGGCCCAGGGTTTCGGCAGTGATACCCGTGCCGTCGGAGATGAAGAACGCGGTTCGTTTCATTTGCGATCTGGGCCTTAAGCTGATGACGATTCTTGGATATGATAAGTTCGGTTTGCCGAATGCGGCTGTCGACATTCTGCCACATTTGCAGAGCCTATTTTCCAGGTACAGGCCACAAACGCCCGGCCAAGTCAAAGAAGACAGGCGGGCGCCTTTTGAGCTTTTCCAACACAGTTAGTGGAGAGATCACCTTGGTAGAGTACGTAGTTTCCCTCGATAAGCTCGGCGTCCATGATGTGGAGCATGTGGGGGGCAAGAACGCATCCCTGGGCGAGATGATCAGCAACCTTGCCGGTGCTGGTGTATCGGTGCCGGGCGGCTTTGCCACTACGGCGCAGGCGTACCGCGATTTTCTCGAACAGAGTGGTCTGAACGACAGGATTCACGCTGCGCTCGACGCACTGGACGTAGATGACATCAACGCCCTGACCAAGACCGGCGCGCAGATTCGCCAGTGGGTCATGGAAGCCGAATTCCCGCCACGTCTGGATTCGGAAATCCGTACGGCCTTCGCCGAAATGGCCGCCGGCAATGACAACATGGCCGTTGCCGTGCGTTCCTCGGCTACCGCCGAAGACCTGCCGGACGCCTCGTTCGCCGGCCAGCAGGAAACCTTCCTCAACATCCGCGGCGTCGATAACGTGATCCGCGCGGCCAAGGAAGTGTTCGCTTCGCTGTTCAACGACCGCGCCATCGCCTACCGCGTGCACCAGGGCTTCGATCACAAGCTGGTTGCCCTGTCTGCCGGTGTGCAGCGCATGGTCCGCTCCGAAACCGGCACCGCCGGCGTCATGTTCACCCTCGACACCGAGTCGGGCTTCCGCGATGTGGTATTCATCACTGGTGCCTATGGTCTGGGCGAAACCGTCGTACAGGGTGCAGTCAACCCTGACGAATTCTACGTGCACAAGAACACCCTGCAGGCCGGCCGTCCGGCCATCTTGCGCCGCAACCTGGGCAGCAAGGCGATCAAGATGGTCTATGGCGACGAAGCCAAGGCCGGCCGTTCGGTCAAGACCGTCGAAGTCGACCGCGCCGAGCGCGCACGCTTCTGCCTGACCGATGCCGAGGTCAGCGAGCTGGCCAAGCAGGCCATGATCATCGAACAGCACTACCAGCGCCCGATGGACATCGAGTGGGCCAAGGACGGTGACGACGGCAAGCTGTACATCGTCCAGGCCCGCCCTGAAACGGTGAAGAGCCGTTCCAGCGCCAACGTCATGGAACGCTACCTGCTCAAAGAGAAAGGCACCGTGCTGGTCGAAGGCCGTGCCATTGGCCAACGTATCGGCGCTGGCAAGGTTCGTGTCATCAACGACGTATCGGAAATGGACAAGGTCCAGCCGGGCGACGTACTGGTCTCCGACATGACCGACCCGGACTGGGAACCGGTGATGAAGCGCGCCAGTGCCATCGTCACCAACCGCGGTGGCCGTACCTGCCACGCGGCGATCATCGCCCGTGAGCTGGGTATTCCGGCGGTAGTCGGTTGCGGCAATGCTACCCAGGTACTGAAAGACGGCCAGGGCGTGACCGTTTCCTGTGCCGAAGGCGATACCGGCTTCATCTTCGAAGGTGAGCTGGGCTTCGACATCAAGCAAAACTCGGTCGATGCCATGCCGGAACTGCCGTTCAAGATCATGATGAACGTCGGCAACCCGGACCGCGCCTTCGACTTCGCCCAGTTGCCCAACGCCGGTGTCGGTCTGGCACGCCTGGAGTTCATCATCAACCGTATGATCGGCGTGCACCCCAAGGCGCTGCTGAACTATGCGGGCCTGCCTGCCGACCTGAAAGACAGCGTCGACAAGCGCATCGCCGGCTACAACGACCCGGTCGGCTTCTACGTCGAGAAGCTGGTAGAAGGCATCAGCACCCTGGCGGCGGCCTTCTACCCGAAAAAGGTCATCGTGCGCCTGTCGGACTTCAAGTCCAACGAGTACGCCAACCTGATCGGCGGCAAGCTGTACGAGCCGGAAGAAGAAAACCCGATGCTGGGCTTCCGCGGTGCTTCGCGTTACATCAGCGAATCGTTCCGTGACTGCTTCGAGCTCGAGTGCCGTGCACTGAAGCGTGTGCGCAACGAGATGGGCCTGACCAACGTCGAGATCATGGTGCCGTTCGTGCGCACCTTGGGCGAAGCCAGCCAGGTTGTCGACCTGCTCGCAGAAAACGGCCTGGCCCGCGGCGACAACGGCCTGCGCGTGATCATGATGTGCGAACTGCCGTCCAACGCCATCCTCGCCGAAGAGTTCCTGGAATACTTCGACGGCTTCTCGATCGGCTCCAACGACCTGACCCAGCTGACCCTGGGGCTGGACCGTGACTCGGGCATCATTGCCCACCTGTTCGACGAGCGAAATCCTGCGGTGAAGAAGCTGCTGGCTAACGCCATTGCCGCGTGCAACAAGGCCGGCAAGTACATCGGCATCTGCGGCCAAGGCCCATCGGACCATCCGGACCTTGCCAAGTGGCTGATGGAACAGGGCATCGAAAGTGTATCGCTGAACCCGGACTCGGTACTCGAGACCTGGTTCTTCCTGGCCGAAGGCCAAGGCGCGGCCTGAGGCTGTAAAACGCAGGGGGACGTCTGGCGTCCTCTTGCCTGGTTTTTTCCAGGGCGAGCTCCAGCAATGGATCCCGCCCTTTTTTGTGCACCAAGCAACCTTATGCAAAGCAGCAGCACTCTATTCCCCGTGGCCCTGCTCAGTGCCGAGCGCCGCGGCGATCTCAGCGAAGACGTGTATCGGATCAAGGCCGGTAATGGCCCGGACCCCAGCGTCGAGCTCGCCATCACCCGTCTGGGGCTGGCCGACCAGGGTCAGGCCCAAGGCGTGCCGGTCGTTCTCCTGCACGGCAGTTTTTCCAATCGGCGCTTCTGGTATTCGCCCAAAGGGGTTGGCCTGGGTGCCTATCTTGCGCGCGCCGGTTTCGATGTCTGGATCCCGGAAATGCGCGGCCATGGCCTGTCGCCGCGTAACCAGGACTGGAAGCACAACAGCGTTGCCGCCTACGCCCGTGATGACCTGCCGTTGATCAACGCATTCGTGCGCGAGCAGTCGGGCCAGGCGCCACACTGGGTTGGCCATTCCTTGGGTGGCACCACCCTGGTAGCTGCGCTGGGCGGTGGTTTTCTGGCTGCCGAGCAAGTGGCCAGCGTGGCGTTGTTCGGCACCCAGATCAGCCGTGTCTATTGGCCGTTGAAAGTGCCACCGCTGGCTTGGGGTGCGAAGCTGGTGCTCAAGCGTTGGGGGCAGATATCCGGGCCACGCTTCAAGCGTGGGCCTGAAGACGAGCCGATAGGCCTGGCCCTGGAGAGCATGCGCTGGCACGGCCTGTTCGGGCGCTTTGGCGACAAAAAGCACGATTGGTGGGCGGGGCTGGCAGAGGTGGATGTGCCGCTGCTGGCGGTGGCCGGCGCTGGGGACTTCCAGGACCCGGTGTGGGCCTGCCGCAAGCTGTTCGAGCAGTTGGGCGGCGAGCGCAAGCAGTTCCTCCGGCTGGGGCGTGAGGAGGGCTTCGAGGCCTTCGGGCATGTCGACATGCTGGTGAGCAAGGCCGCGCAGGTGCAGGTGTGGCCGCTGGTGGAGCGCTGGCTGCGCAATCCGCTGCTGCCGGTGCATGCGTCCACTGCGGTTGCGGAACCTGTGCCTGCCAGCTGACTTTGCTGCACCTGTCATGGCCTCTTCGCGGGTGAACCCGCTCCTACACAGATTGGTGGTGGACACAGGCCGTCGTAGGAGCGGGTTTACCCGCGAAAGGGCCGGCCCTGCTGGCCAATTTCCCTCCGCCGTTCACCGTTGACGCCGCCACCGTATTCGCGGGTAAACCCGCTCCTACACCTGGATAACGGCGCGTTCCTGTGCAGGAACGGGTCACGCGTGGAAGGGCCGAGACAGGATGAATACAAATGACTGCCCGGTCCCGGATGACTGCGACAGCCTCCAAGGTGTAGCCTTGGCCGATACCCGCTTTCGTTGTGACTGACAGGAGCTTCCCATGCAGCATTACGTAACGCCCGACCTGTGTGACGCCTACCCGGACCTGGTACAAGTACTGGAGCCGATGTTCAGCAATTTTGGTGGCCGCGACTCGTTCGGTGGCCAGATCGTCACCATCAAGTGTTTCGAGGACAATTCGCTGGTCAAGGAGCAGGTTGAACTCGACGGCAAGGGCAAAGTACTGGTAGTCGATGGCGGGGGGTCGCTACGCCGTGCGCTGCTCGGCGACATGCTCGCCGAAAAAGCCGCAAAAAACGGTTGGGAAGGCTTGGTGATCTACGGCTGTGTGCGTGATGTCGACGTGCTGATCCAGACCGACGTCGGCGTGCAGGCCCTGGCCAGTCACCCCATGAAGACTGACAAACGCGGTATTGGCGATCTCAACGTGGTGGTGACCTTCGCCGGGGTAACCTTCCGTCCGGGCGAGTATGTATATGCCGACAACAATGGCGTGCTGGTTTCGCCGAGCCCGCTGAAAATGCCGGAGTAATGCGCTGCACGCGCTGATGGAGCTTTGATGCTGGAGGAAGACAACGCGCAGTGGGGGCTGGTGCATGCCCTGGTGCTCGATGGCAAAGGCGGCGCGCGCTCGATTGCCCGTACCGAACTGGATGACCTGCAGCTGCAACCGGAGCAGAGCCTGTGGCTGCACTGGGACCGCAGCCATCCGCAAACCCGTACCTGGCTGTTGCACGACAGCGGCCTGAGCGAGTTCGCCTGCGAGCTGCTGCTGGAAGAAAACACCCGGCCGCGCCTGCTGCCCTTGGCGGACGAACAGCTGTTGCTGTTCCTGCGGGGCGTCAACCTCAACCCGGGTGCCGAGCCCGAAGACATGGTTTCGGTACGCATCTTTGCCGAGGCGCAGCGGGTTATCTCGCTGCGCCTGAGGCCGTTGCGCGCCAGCGATGAAATTCTCCAGCTGCTGGAACAGGGCAGGGGACCGAAATCGGCCTCGGAACTGTTGCTGTTGATGGGCGAGTTGCTGACCGAAAAGGTTCAGGGCCTGGTCAGCGACCTGGCCGAGCTGGTCGACCTGGAGGAAGAAAAGGTTGAATCCGACGAGCGGTATACCCCGGAACAGGGCAGCCTGCAGCAGATCCGCCGTCGCGCCGCTGGCTTGCGCCGCTTTCTCGCCCCGCAACGGGAAATCTACGCGCAGTTGTCGCGCAGCAAATGGAGCTGGTTCGCCAATGCCGACGCCGATTACTGGAATGAACTCAACAACAGCCTGATCCGTTATCTCGAAGAGCTGGAGCTGGCCCGCGAACGCGCTGCACTGGTGCTGGAAAGCGAGGACCGGCGGCGCAGCGAGCGGATGAACCGCACCATGTACCGCTTTGGCATCATCACCTGCATCTTCCTGCCCATGAGCTTTGTCACCGGGCTGCTGGGCATCAATGTCGGCGGCATCCCCGGGGCGCAAAACCCTTTGGGCTTCCTGTTCGCCTGCATCGTCGTGCTGGGGTTGGCCGTGGGGCAGTGGTGGCTGTTCCGGCGGTTGCGGTGGGTATAGCTGTGCAATTTGAAACATTCGTCCCAACGGGATGTGTGACCCGTTGCCCGGCCATCTCGTCTCTTGCTGACACTGCGCGAGGTGCCCATGCACGATCCGTTTGAAGAATCCCTGCGCGACCTGCTCAAGGCGTCACCCTCCGGCAATGACCGGGACGACCGGGATGACGCCGCTTGCCTGGGTCGCGTGCTGAAAACCGCCAACCGCCAGGTTGGCGCGGGTGATCTGTTCAGCTTGCTTGGCCGCTGGTGCCAGGCGCTGCTGATTGCCGTGAACAATGGCTCGGCGCACGTTGCGCCGGTGCGTCGACACTCTTCCCGCAACGCTGCCAGCGGCAGCAAAGCAGATAAGGCCGATTGAATATGGAACTCGATCTCTGGACCCAGAGCCTGGTCACCGCGATGACTGCCCTTTGGACCAAGGTAGCGAACTTCATCCCCAACCTGTTCGGCGCGCTGGTCGTGGTGCTGCTCGGTTTCGTGGTGGCCAAGCTGCTCGACACGCTGCTGTCCAAACTGTTGGCCAAATTTGGCCTGGACCGCCTGATGGCCGGCACCGGCCTAACCAAAATGCTCGGTCGGGGCGGTATCCAGGTGCCGATCTCGACCCTGATCGGCAAGATCGTCTACTGGTTCGTGCTGCTCATTTTCCTGGTCTCGGCCGCGGAATCGCTGGGCCTGGAGCGGGTTTCGGCAACCCTCGACATGCTCGCCCTGTACTTGCCCAAGGTGTTCGGCGCGGCCCTGGTGCTGCTGGCCGGCGTGCTGCTGGCGCAGGTGGCCAACGGCCTGGTACGTGGCGCTGCCGAAGGTATCGGCCTGGAATACTCGGCGGGCCTGGGGCGTATCACCCAAGGTCTGGTGATCATCATCAGCATCTCGGTGGCCATCAGCCAGTTGGAAGTGAAAACCGACCTGCTGAACCACGTCATCGTTATCGGGCTGATTACCGTTGGTCTGGCCGTTGCCTTGGCCATGGGCCTTGGCAGTCGCGAAATCGCCGGGCAGATCCTGGCCGGCATCTACGTACGCGAGCTGTACCAAGTGGGCCAGCAGGTGCGGATTGGAGAGGTCGAAGGGCATATCGAGGAGATCGGTACGGTGAAGACGACGCTGCTGACCGATGATGGCGAACTGGTGTCGCTGTCTAACCGCGAGCTGCTTGAACAGCGAGTCAATAGCCGCTAACCGCACAAAAGCTGTTAATGTATGCCGCCGCGAAATTCGACCCACGGGGTCGCGCGGCGACATTGACCTGACTGTCGGCCAGATCCGTTTTGAATAAAGTTCATTCGCCGCCCATGCGCTATGACCCCCGCGAGCTCACAGACGAAGAGTTGGTGGCGCGTTCGCATGAGGAGCTGTACCACGTTACCCGCGCCTATGAGGAGCTCATGCGGCGCTACCAGCGGACCCTGTTCAACGTCTGTGCGCGTTATCTGGGGAACGACCGTGACGCGGACGATGTCTGTCAGGAAGTGATGCTGAAAGTGCTGTACGGGCTGAAAAACTTCGAGGGTAAGTCGAAGTTCAAGACCTGGCTCTACAGCATCACCTACAACGAGTGCATTACCCAGTACCGCAAGGAGCGCCGCAAACGTCGGTTGATGGATGCCTTGAGTCTGGACCCTGTTGAAGAGGCGTCCGAAGACAAGGCTCCGAAACCGGAAGAAAAAGGCGGGCTGGACAAGTGGCTGGTGCATGTGAACCCGATTGACCGGGAAATTCTGGTGCTTCGTTTTGTCGCAGAGCTGGAGTTTCAGGAAATTGCCGACATCATGCACATGGGCCTGAGCGCCACGAAAATGCGTTACAAGCGTGCGCTAGACAAGCTTCGGGAGAAATTTGCCGGCCTTGATGAAACTTAGAGGCGTGCAAGTATCTCTAACGAACCGGCGAGTTCTGCTAGACTCGCCGTCGAGTTGTCCCTCTTGTTTGTGGTGGGACTGCTTAACTATCACCAGATGGGGATTTAACGGATGAAATTGAAAAACACCTTGGGCTTGGCCATTGGTTCGCTTGTAGCCGCCACTTCGATTGGCGCTATGGCACAAGGTCAAGGCGCCGTCGAGACTGAAATCTTCTACAAGAAAGAATTCTTCGACAGCCAGCGCGACTTCAAGAACGACGGCAACCTGTTCGGCGGTTCGATCGGTTACTTCCTGACCGACGACGTCGAGCTGCGTCTGGGCTACGACGAAGTGCACAACGCTCGTGGCGAAGACGGCAAGAACATCAAGGGCTCGAACACCGCCCTGGACGCCGTTTACCACTTCAACAACCCGTACGACGCTATCCGTCCATACGTTTCCGCTGGTTTCTCGCACCAGTCGCTGGGTCAGACCGGCCGTGGCGGTCGTGACCACTCCACCTTCGCCAACGTTGGCGCTGGTGCCAAGTGGTACATCACCGACATGTTCTACGCCCGTGCCGGCGTAGAAGCTCAGTACAACATCGACCAGGGCGACACCGAGTGGGCCCCGAGCGTTGGTGTTGGCCTGAACTTCGGCGGTAGCCCGAAGCAAGCTGAAGCTGCTCCGGCTCCAGTTGCTGAAGTCTGCTCCGACTCCGACAACGACGGCGTGTGCGACAACGTCGACAAGTGCCCAGACACCCCGGCCAACGTTACCGTTGACGCCGACGGCTGCCCGGCTGTTGCCGAAGTCGTTCGCGTTGAGCTGGACGTCAAGTTCGACTTCGACAAGTCGGTCGTCAAGCCTAACAGCTACGGCGACATCAAAAACCTGGCTGACTTCATGAACCAGTACCCACAAACCACCACCGTGGTTGAAGGTCACACTGACTCCGTGGGTCCAGACGCTTACAACCAGAAGCTGTCCGAGCGTCGTGCCAACGCTGTGAAGCAAGTCCTGACCCAGCAGTACGGCGTAGAATCCAGCCGTGTTGACTCGGTTGGCTACGGCGAAACCCGTCCGGTTGCTGACAACGCCACCGAAGAAGGCCGTGCTATCAACCGTCGCGTTGAAGCTCAGGTAGAAGCCCAGGCCAAGTAATTGGTGTGAAGCTTCATGAAAAACCCGGCCTCGGCCGGGTTTTTCTTTGCCTGGGTTCTAACCGACCTCAAAGGCTGCCCCCAGGTCAGCCAGCGATTGCGATGCGCCCCGGAGCCAGTTGCTCTCCGACCACCTCCCCAATCACCAAGATCGCCGGGCTACGTAAGCCAAACCCGCGCGCAGCTTCCACCATTCCCTGCACATCGCTTCTGCACTCCCGCTGCTGCGGCAGCGAGGCATTTTCGATCATCGCCACCGGCATCCCCGGCGCCATGCCTCCCGCCAGCAATCCCTGGCGCACCTGCTCCAGCCGCGCCACCCCCATGTATACCACCAGCGTTGTTCCGCCCTGAGCCAAGGCCGCCCAGTTCAGCTCGCTATCGTCCTGTGTGTGCGCCGTCACCAGCGTCACCCCTCGGCTCACACCCCGTGAAGTCAGGGGAATCCCACATTGGGTGGCCCCGGCAAGGCCGGCGGTGATGCCGTTGATCACCTCTACCTCGATGCCATGCCCCTGCAACCACAGCGCCTCTTCACCGCCACGGCCAAAGATGCAAGGGTCGCCGCCCTTGAGTCGCACCACGCAACGACCCTGTCGCGCGTGGCGCAGCATCAGGCGCTGTATGAACGCTTGCGGTGTAGAGCGGCAACCGCCGCGCTTGCCCACGGTCATCACCCGGGCCTGCGGGCAATGCTCAAGCACTGCCGGGTTGACGAGGTCGTCGACCATGACCACGGCGGCTTGCTGCAACGCACGCACTGCCTTGAGGGTGAGCAGTTCAGGGTCGCCAGGGCCGGCACCGACCAGCCATACTTTTGCATTCATCAGGGGTTCCTCATCAGCAAGGTGCGGTCAGCCCTTGAGCAGGGTGAACAGCAGTATCAGGTTGATCAGCAACGACAGCAGGGCCAGGGTGCGCCACACCTTCAGCGGCTCGCGTTCCAGCAGCGGCCGTGGTCGGCTGGGCAGATCCTGGCGGTCGCCGCGCTCGAGCAGCAGCAACCAGTGTTCGGCGGTTTCGAAGCGCTGCGCCGGGTCGCTCGCCACAGCCTGCAGCAGATTGTGCTGCAGCCATTCCGGCAGGTCGGGTCGGTAGCGCGCGGCGTTGACCGGCTGGCCGAAGCGCGGGCGCTGAAAGGCCTCGACCTCGCCGTACGGGTAGTGTCCGGTCAGCAGGTGGTACAGGGTTACGCCGACTGCATACAAGTCCTGACGCGGGCTGGGCGGGTGGCCATCGAATGCTTCCGGGGCGATGTACGAGGGCGTGCCGGGCAGCTCGTGCAGCGGGTCTTCGGACAGGCCCGGGCAATAGGCCAGGCCGAAGTCCAGCAGGCGCAGTTGCCCATCGCGGCCCAGGTGCAGGTTGTCTGGCTTGATATCGCGGTGCAGCAAGTTGCGCCGATGCAGCACGCCGACTGCCTGCAGCAGTTGCCGGGCGACCTCCAGCCATTGCGGCAGGGGCAGCGGGCCTTGTTCGGCCAGTAACGCCGCCAGGTTTTGGCCGGGATATTCGCGCATTACGTAGTACAGGTGCTGGCGCTGACTGGCGGTGTGTAGCTCGGGGAAGTGCCGGCCGGCGATGCGGCGCAGAAACCACTCTTCCAGCAACAGCCCTTGGGCCGCCCCCGGCTCCTGTTCGCGTGCAGTGGGGAGGGTCTTGAGCAGCCAAGGCTGGGTCTTGCTATCGCGTACTTTGTACAGCAAGGACTGGCGGCTGTGCGCGTGCAGTGTTTCGACCTGCCAGCCGTCGATCACCTGGCCCTCGCGCAGGGGGCCGGGCACTGGCCACTGTTGCAGTTGCGCCAGGGTATCGCCCAGGTTGGCCGTGCCCAGTTGTTCGACTTGCACCAGCAAGGCGCTGGCGTTGTCCTTGCTACCGTTGAAGTGGGCGCTGGCCACCAAGGTGTCGGCGGCCAGTTGCAGGTCAGTTTGCTCGCGCAGCACGGCCTGTATGTGTTGTTCGCCCAGGCTGGCCCAGACCCCGTCGCTGAGCAGCAGGAAGCACTCGCCCGCTTGCAGCTCGCCCTCCAGGTAATCCACCAGCAGGTGCTGGTCCAGGCCCAGCGCCCGTTTCAGTACATGCTGCATGCCCGGTTGGTCCCATACATGGTCTTCGCTCAGGCATTGCAGGTGCCCCTCGTGCCAGCGGTACACCCGGCAGTCGCCGACATGGGCCAGGGTAAAGCGCCTGCCGCGCAACACCAGCGCGCTAAGCGTGGTCAGCAACGGCTGGCCGCTGCCCTGGGCGCGCAACCAGCGGTTCTGCGCCAGCAGCAGGCGGTCGAGGGCCTGGGCCACGCTCCAGGTGGCCGGGGTGGCGTAGTAATCCAGGGCCAGTGCCTGCAGGCTGGCCCGCGCCGCGAGGCCGCCATCGGCACATTGGCTGACGCCGTCGGCCAAGGCGAACAGGTAGCCTTTGCTGGCGGCCAGCTCTGGTGCCGGCGTGACCAGGCGCAGGGCGTCCTGGTTTTCCTCGCGCGGCCCGGTGGCGCTGGCCTGGGCAAAGCTCAGTTGCAGACTCATCGGCGTGCCTCAGACCCGCGCTGCGGTGACTGCAGTCGAGCCCCAGGTGGTGCGCCAGCGCTGTTTCACACCGTGCAGGCCGAACCAGGCCAGCAGGCCCAGGCTGGCGAACAGCCACAACCCCATCTGGTAGTCACCGGTGTGCTGTTTGATGGTGCCCAGCCCGGCCGCCAACAGGAAGCCGCCGATGCCGCCGGCCATGCCGATCAGGCCGGTCATTACCCCGATCTCTTGGCGGAAGCGTTGCGGTACCAGTTGGAATACCGCGCCATTGCCCGCCCCCAGGCCGAGCATGGCGCTGACGAACAGCGCCAGTGCGGTCGCGGCAGAGGGCAGGTTGAAACCGACTGCGGCAATGCAGATGGCGGCCACGCCGTACATGCCCAGCAGGGTGCGGATGCCGCCAAAACGGTCAGCCAGGGCGCCGCCGAGCGGGCGCATCAGGCTGCCGGCGAACACGCAAGCGGCGGTGTAGTAGCCGGCGGTGACCGGGCTCAGGCCGTATTGGTCGCTGAAGTAGCCGGGCAGGGCGCTGGCCAGGCCGATGAAGCCGCCGAAGGTGACGCTGTAGAAGAACATGAACCACCAGCTGTCACGGTCGCCCAGTGCCTTGAGGTAGTCGGCCATGGCTTTCGGCTTGGGCCGTTGTGGGGCATTGCGCGCCAGCAGGGCGAACACCACCAGCGCCAGTGACAGCGGGATCAAGGCAAAGCCGAATACATTGTTCCAGCCAAAGGCCGCTGCCAGTGCCGGTGCCAGCAAGGCAGCGAACACCGTGCCGGAGTTGCCCGCGCCGGCGATGCCCATGGCCTTGCCCTGGTGCTGTGGCGGGTACCACTGCGAGGCCAGCGGCAGCGAGACGGCGAAGGAAGCACCGGCAAAGCCCAGGAACACGCCTAGCAGCAGTGCCTGTTCATAGCTGTGCACGCCAAGGTGCCAGGCCGCAGCCAAGGCGACGATAACCACCACCTGGGCGATCAGGCCGGCAGTCTTGGGCGACAGGCGGTCGACCAGAACGCCCATGGCAAACCGCAGGAGCGCCCCGGCCAGGATCGGCGTGGCGACCATCAGGCCCCGTTGTTGTGCGCTCAGTTGCAGGTCGGCAGCAATCTGCACCGCCAGCGGGCCCAGCAGGTACCAGACCATGAAGCTGAGGTCGAAGTACAGAAACGCGGCGAACAGCGTGGGCACATGCCCGGATTTCCAGAAGCTGGTACTCATCGAACACCTCACTCGGTAGTACAACGGAACGAAAAAGACGTCGCCACCCGCTCCACGAGGTGGAGGGGCGAGCGACGTCTTTGTCGGGATTCAAGTGGGGTAACCGCCGTTGGCTACCGGTACGATTTGTCGAGCAAGAGATGGGCCAACTTCTGGCGCGGCCGGCAAGAGATTTTCGGCGCGTCAGCCGAGCATCTCATGCATGGCAATGATCTGTTCGGCCACCTGGATCAGCTTCTGCTGCCGGCTCATGGCCTGGCGACGCATCAGGGTATAGGCCTGCTCTTCGTTGCAATCCTTCATCTTCATCAGCAATCCCTTGGCCTGCTCGATGCGCTTGCGTTCGGCCAATTGCTGATCGCGCGCCAGCAGCTGCGCCTTGAGTGCCTGGTCGCTTTCGAAGCGGGCCATGGCCACATCCAGGATCGGCTGCAGCCGCGCAGCGTGGATGCCCTCGACGATATAGGCGCTGACCCCTGCCTGAATCGCCTGGCGCATCATCCCGGGGTCGTGCTCGTCGGTGAACAACACGATGGGCCTGGGCTGGTCACGGCTGACCAGCACCACCTGTTCCATCACATCGCGGTCTGGTGAGTCGGTATCGATCAGCACCACGTCCGGGCGCACCGTTTCGACGCAGGCGGGAAGGTCGATGGTCAGGTCCGGGGCTTCGATGACCTCGAAGCCGGCCTCACTCAACGCCGCCCTGAGACGACCAAGCTTGCTCTGGGTATCGTCGATCAGCAGGATGCGCAACATGTTCGTCCCCCCCCCTCACGCGCCGACACGGGCATCGGGCAGGTCGCCCAAGGCATGCAAGCTGAAACTGCGGGCATAGCCGAAGGGGTCGCTGCCGTCCCAGCGGGAGCCATCGATCAGCAGGCTGCTGCGCATCGGTTGGTCCGGGCAAGCGATGCCCAGGCTCTGTGCGGCCTCGCTGTACAACTGCAGTTGCTGGACCTGCCGGGCCACGCCGAGGTAGTCGGGGTCTTCGCGCAGCAGGCCCCAGCGGCGGAACTGGGTCATGAACCACATGCCGTCGGACAGGTAGGGCAGGTTGGCCCGGCCTTGGTCGAACAGGCGCAGGGCGTGTGGGTCTTGCCACTCATTGCCCAGGCCATCCTCATAGTGGCCGAGCAGGCGGGGGGCTATGCTGTCCAGCGGGGTGTCCAGGTAGGCGCTTGCGCTCAGCAGTTGCGCGGTGCTGCGGCGGTTTTCCGGGCTTTGCTCGATGAACCGGCTGGCGGTGAGGATCGCCTTGATCAGCGCACGGGCGCTGTTGGGATATTGCCCGGCAAAGGCGCGTGTGCAGGCCAGGACCTTTTCCGGGTGATCCGGCCAGATCGACTGGCTGGTGGCCAGGGTGAAGCCTTGGCCTGTGGCCACGGCGTCGGCGGCCCAGGGCTCACCGACGCAGAAGCCGTCAATGCGCCCGGCTTGAAGGTGTGCAGCCATCTGCGCCGGTGGCACCACGACGCTGTCGACGTCGCGCAGCGGGTGGATGCCCTGGCTGGCCAGCCAGTAATACAGCCACATGGCGTGGGTGCCGGTGGGGAAGGTCTGGGCGAACGTCAGGCGCGCGCCATGCTGGTGCACCAGGCGTGCCAGTGCCTCAGGGTTGGTCACGCCCTTGCGCTGCAGGGCAGGGGACAGGTTGATAGCCTGGGCGTTCTGGTTCAGCCCCATGAGCACGGCCATGTCGTTGGCAGGTACGCCGCCAATGCCCAGGTGCACGGCGTAGACCAGGCCATACAGGCAGTGCGCGGCGTCCAGTTCGCCGCTGACCAGCTTGTCGCGCAGCCCGGCCCACGAGCCTTGGCGCTTGAGGTTGAGGGTAAGGCCGTGCTGCTGGGCGAAGCCCTGGGTGGCGGCGACCACTACCGAGGCGCAGTCGGTCAGGGCCATGTAGCCGATGTTCAGGCTGGTTTTTTCCGGCGCGTCGCTGCCGTTGACCCAGGCCAGGGGCGTTGCTCGGGGTACAGTGTTCACAAGAGTCCTCGCCCTTACTGATAAGGCTGTGGGCTGAAAGGGTGCAACCGATGTGCCAAGCGCTCCACGATTTGCTGTCCTGCCAGCTCCTCGCTGGCTATAATCGCCCCCTCACTCACCCTGAGCCTTGCCCGCCCATGTATACCCTGGCCCGCCAGCTGCTGTTCAAGCTTTCCCCGGAAACTTCCCACGACCTGTCCCTGGACCTGATCGGCGCCGGTGGCCGTATGGGCCTCAACGGCATGCTGTGCAAGCAACCGGCGTCATTGCCGGTTTCGGTCATGGGCTTGAACTTCGCCAACCCGGTGGGGCTCGCAGCCGGCCTGGACAAGAACGGCGCGGCCATCGACGGCTTCGCCCAGTTGGGCTTCGGTTTTGTCGAAATCGGCACTGTCACCCCGCGTCCGCAGCCTGGCAACCCCAAGCCGCGGTTGTTCCGTCTGCCGGAAGCCACGGCCATCATCAACCGCATGGGCTTCAACAACCTGGGCGTTGATCACCTGCTCGAGCGTGTACGCGCTTCGCGCTACAAGGGGGTGCTGGGCATCAACATCGGCAAGAACTTCGATACACCGGTCGAGCGTGCCGTCGATGACTACCTGATCTGCCTGGACAAGGTCTACACCGCCGCCAGCTACATCACGGTCAATGTCAGCTCGCCAAATACCCCGGGCCTGCGCAGCCTGCAGTTCGGGGACTCGCTCAAGCAGTTGCTCGACGCCCTGGCCGAGCGCCGCGAGCAACTGGCCGGTACACATGGCAAGCGCGTGCCGCTGGCAATCAAGATTGCGCCGGACATGAGCGACGAAGAAACGGCGCTGGTGGCCGCCGCGCTGATGGAGTCGGGCATGGATGCGGTGATCGCCACCAACACCACGCTGGGCCGTGAAGGTGTCGAAACATTGCCGTACGGTGGCGAGGCGGGTGGCCTCTCGGGCGCACCGGTGCTGGAGAAAAGCACTCATATCGTCAAGGTGCTGGCAGGTGAGCTGGGCGGCAAGTTGCCGATCATTGCCGCCGGTGGCATTACCGAAGGCCGCCATGCTGCCGATAAGATCGCGGCCGGGGCGAGCCTGGTGCAGATCTACTCGGGCTTCATTTACAAGGGGCCGGCGCTGATTCGCGAAGCGGTGGATGCTATCGCGGCAATGCCGCGGTGACCTGACAAGCCCGCCCCAGCAGGGACAGTGTGGGTACAGCTGATGAGATTTGCCAAGGCATAAAAAAGGGCCCCTTCAAGGGGCCCCTGGGCCTTCGCCCGCCGCCCGGATGGGGCGTGCATGGTAAATCGAATTCAGTGTCCTCGTTCAGCCAACGGCGTGATTTTCGTTGAGTCTATGGATGCCAGCGGTGCCAGTCATTCCGTCCCAGTTATCACCGCGACCTTCACGCCAGCCGTTGATCCAGGCTTGGCGAACAGAAGGAAGATTGAAGGGGCAAAGTTCGCGGGATTTGCCGGTGACCCCGTATTGGTAACCACGTGAATATGCTCTTTCCAACGGATCACGCTTAAGTCTTCTCATAGGGTGTTGCCCTCACTTGTTGACTGTAATGTCCCGTCGGCCTCTCCGAGGCCGGGCAGAGTCGTTCTGCCGGTTTGCGCTCGCTGCCGGCGTGGCGAGCTGAAAGTGCCGCCTCGTTGCGAAGTGGCCTGAGACCAGTTCTATCGAATGCGAGTCACGGTGTGAATGACCGATTTGTCATAAGCACGTAACCTTTCCAAGGGTGAGGGGATAAGTAAATAAATGCGACTCAACCTTGTTTGCTGTTTAGCCCCGTATTGATCGGGTTTTGCCGTTCTTTGACGTCATTTCGCCAGCGTTGATGCGGATGACAGAAATAATTTGAAATGCGACGAAGGGTCACATCGGCCCGCAGATCGCCAGAATTTCTCGTACTGCCTGATGATCTAAGCTGTCTTTGCCACTGGGCCAAGCACGGATCGGTCAGGCGGCCCGGCTTTTCTGCCGCACGTTGTGTGCCGCAGAAGGCCACCCGCACGCCTGCTGGAAAGGTGTACGGGCAAACATCGCGGGGCGATGCGTCGCCCCGTCAGTCAAATAGCCCAAGGCGCTGGAATACTCATGTCGGACCGTTTCGAACTTTACCTCACCTGTCCCAAAGGCCTTGAAAGCCTGCTCGCCGAAGAGGCCAAAAGCCTCGGCCTTGACGAGGTGCGCGAGCACACCTCGGCCATTCGCGGCGCCGCCGACATGGAAACTGCCTACCGCCTGTGTGTCTGGTCGCGGCTGGCCAACCGCGTATTGCTGGTGCTCAAGCGCTTCTCGATGAAGAACGCCGACGACCTTTACGACGGTGTGCACGCGGTTGACTGGGCCGACCACCTGGCAGCCGACGGCACCCTGGCTGTGGAGTTCAGCGGCCATGGCTCCGGCATCGACAATACCCACTTCGGTGCGCTGAAGGTCAAGGATGCCATCGTCGACAAGCTGCGTAACCGTGAAGGTCTGCGCCCGTCCGTGGAAAAGATCGACCCTGACGTGCGTGTGCACCTGCGCCTGGACCGCGGCGAGGCCATTCTGTCCCTCGACCTGTCCGGGCACAGCCTGCACCAGCGTGGCTACCGCCTGCAGCAAGGTGCCGCGCCGCTGAAGGAAAACCTGGCGGCAGCGGTGCTGATCCGTGCTGGCTGGCCGCGTATCGCGGCCGAAGGTGGTGCCCTGGCCGACCCGATGTGCGGTGTGGGTACCTTCCTGGTCGAGGCCGCGATGATCGCCGCCGATATCGCCCCCAACCTCAAGCGCGAACGCTGGGGCTTCAGCGCCTGGCTCGGCCATGTGCCGGCGCTGTGGCGCAAGGTGCATGACGAGGCTCAGGCGCGCGCGCAGGCCGGCCTGGCCAAGCCACCGCTGTGGATCCGTGGCTACGAGGCTGACCCGCGGCTGATCCAGCCGGGTCGCAACAACGTCGAGCGTGCCGGCTTGGGCGACTGGGTGAAGATCTACCAAGGCGAAGTCAGCACCTTCGAGCCACGCCCGGACCAGAACCAGAAAGGCCTGGTCATCAGCAACCCGCCCTACGGTGAGCGTCTGGGTGACGAAGCCAGCCTGCTGTACCTCTACCAGAATCTGGGCGAGCGCCTGCGCCAGGCCTGCATGGGCTGGGAAGCAGCGGTATTCACCGGCGCGCCGCAACTGGGCAAGCGCATGGGCATTCGTAGCCACAAGCAGTACGCGTTCTGGAACGGCGCATTGCCATGCAAGCTACTGCTGTTCAAGGTGCAGCCTGACCAGTTCGTCACGGGTGAACGCCGCGAAGCGCAGCCTGAAGGCACCGAAACCCGTCAGCAGGCGCCGCAGGCCAGTGAGCCAGCGCGGCTGTCGGAAGGGGCGCAGATGTTCGCCAACCGCCTGCAGAAGAACCTCAAGCAACTGGGCAAGTGGGCCCGTCGCGAGCAGGTCGACTGCTACCGCCTGTACGATGCCGACATGCCCGAATATGCCTTGGCGGTCGACCTGTACCAGGACTGGGTACACGTGCAGGAATACGCCGCGCCACGTTCGGTCGACCCGGACAAGGCTCAGGCGCGTCTGCTCGATGCACTGGCGGCCATCCCGCAGGCGCTGGGCATTTCGCCGCAGCGTGTAGTGCTCAAGCGTCGCGAGCGGCAAAGCGGTACGCGCCAGTACGAACGTCAGGCTACCGAGGGCCGCTTCCAGGAGGTGAACGAAGGTGGCGTCAAGCTGCTGGTCAACCTCACCGACTACCTGGATACCGGCCTGTTCCTCGACCACCGCCCGATGCGTATGCGCATCCAGCGCGAGGCCGCTGGCAAGCGCTTCCTCAACCTGTTCTGCTACACCGCCACGGCCACCGTGCACGCGGCCAAGGGCGGTGCGCGCAGCACCACCAGCGTCGACCTGTCGAAAACCTACCTGGACTGGGCACGGCGCAACCTGGCGCTCAATGGCTATTCCGAGCGCAACCGCCTGGAGCAGAGCGATGTAATGGCCTGGCTGGAAGGCAACCGTGACAGCTACGACCTGATCTTCATCGACCCGCCAACCTTCTCCAACTCCAAGCGTATGGAAGGCGTATTCGACGTGCAGCGTGATCATGTGCAACTGCTGGACCTGGCCATGGCCCGTCTGGCGCCGGGTGGCGTGCTGTATTTCTCCAACAACTTCCGCAAGTTCCAGTTGGACGAACACCTGATGGCGCGGTACGTGGTAGAAGAAATCAGCGCCCAGACCCTGGACCCGGACTTCGCCCGTAATAACCGTATCCATCGCGCCTGGCGTATGCAGCTTCGGTGAGGCGACGAGGTACATTGCGCGGCTAATGGCCAATAGCTATAACTGAGGGCAGGGCAAGATAATCCGCAGGACGCTGACGTGACGAGATGGGTGTATGTCAAAGTGTGGCGTGCGTGCGCGGTTGCTTGGCTTGTGCACAGAGAGGGCGTCCGCCTGGGTGATGGCGCTGATCGCACTGGTGGCCGGCGGCTTGTTGACCGCTGTCTTGGCATTTGCCGCGCACACCTTCTACAAGCAGCAGCTGCGCCAGCGCTTCGAGTTGCTGGCCAGCGAGCGCTTCAGCCGTATTGCCGAGCGCTTTGACGAACAGCAGCAGCGCCTGGATGGGCTTCGGCGGTTTTTCAGCTTTTCCAACGAAATCACCCCGCGCGAATTCGAAGGCTATGCTCGGCCATTGCTGCAACGCACCCTGGCCTATGCCTGGGCGCCCCGCGTCGAGGCTGTGCAACGCGCCGAATTCGAGCGTCTGGCCAGTGCCCATACCGGCCCAGGCTATGTGATCCGTGACCAGGACGCGCAAGGCCAATGGCGCCCGGCGTCGCAGCGCGACCATTACTTTCCGGTGCTCTATACCCAATCGGGCGAACGGCCTGGGTTGCCTTATGGCCTGGACCTCGCTGGTCAAAGCGGGCCCCAGGCGGCCCTGGCGCGGGCGCTGGGGCCGGGCAGCATGGCGGTGTCCGAGCCATTGGCCCTGTTCGATTCCCGCTCGGCAGAGCGCGGCCTGCTGATGGTGGCGCCGGTATTTTCCGATGCCGATCCTCGCGGTGCGGCAGCCGGTTATGTGGTGGCCTTGCTGAGCATGCGCGAGCTGGTCGGCGACGGTCGGCCGGTCGCGGCTGATGACAACCTTGTCGTGCGCATCACGGACCCGTCTGGGTTACAAGGCCCGGTCGTGATGTTCGATTCGCAAAATCCGGTCGCGCCCTTGGCCCTGGCCAGCAATCAGTTGTTGCGCCTGGCCGATCACCATTTCCAGCTGAGCATTCAACCGAGCCAGGCGTTCGTGCAGTGGAACCGCTCCTCGGCAGTGCTGGCGGTCGGTTTGTTGGGCGGATTGTTGAGCCTGTTGCTCAGCGTGCTGCTCTACAGCCTGTTCAGCCAGCATCAGCGCGCCCTGGCCCTGGTGGCGCAGCGTACTGCAGAGTTGCAGGTCAGCGAGCAGTCGTTGCGTGGCACCCACAACCAACTGCGCAGTGTGCTGGATGCCGCGACCCAGGTGGCGATCATCGCCACCAACCTCAAAGGGGTGGTCAGCACGTTCAACGCCGGTGCCGAACGCATGCTCGGTTACGCGGCCAGCGAAGCGATCGGCCGGTTGCGCCTTGAAGACCTGGTACTGCCGGAGGAGCTCAACCTGCGTGCCCAGGCCTTGAGCTTGCGCTTTGGCCGCGCCATTGCTGGCGGCCAGGCGATGTTCGCTGAAACGGTGCAGGCGCACGGGGCCGAGCCCGGCGAGTGGACCTTGCTACGTGCCGATGGCAGCCAGCTGGTCGCCAACATGCTGGTGACTGCCATGCTCGACGAACAGGGGTTGTGGGTTGGCTACCTGGCCATCTGCATTGACGTTACCGAGCGGTGCCGGGTGCATGAGGCGTTGGCTGCACGTGACCGGTTGCTGGAAAAGCTCAGCGCCGAGGTGCCGGGCGGCATCTACCAATACCGCCTGGACGCCAATGGCCATTCGTGCTTTCCATACGCCAGCATGGGCCTGTATGACATTTACGAGGTCGACCTGATGCAGTTGCGTGAGGATGCCGCGGCGGTGTTCGAACGTATCCACCCTGATGACCTGGAGCGTGTGCGCCGCTCGGTGCGCTATTCGGCCGAACACCTGTCACCCTGGCGCGAGGAGTATCGTGTCTGCCTGCCACGGGCGGGGCTGCGCTGGGTGCGTGGCGAGGCAACGCCGGAAGTGGGCGAGCAGGGCTGCACCCTGTGGCATGGCTACCTGACAGACATCTCCGACCTGAAGGGCGTGGAGGAAGAGTTGCGGGCGCTGTCGGTCACCGACTCGCTGACCGGAATCCATAACCGTCGCTACTTCCAGGAGCGGCTCAAGATCGAACTGGAACGGGCCCAGCGCGATGGCTTGGCACTGTCGGTGATCATGCTCGACATCGATCACTTCAAGCGCATCAACGACCGTTTTGGTCATGCCGTCGGCGACCGGGTGCTGCGCAGCCTGTGCCAGCGCATCGGTCAGCGTCTACGCCGTACCGATGTGTTCTGCCGCTTGGGCGGGGAAGAGTTCATGGTGCTTTGCCCGGGCAGTGATGTCGACCAGGCGCGGCTGCTGGCGTTGGAGTTGTGGCAAGGGGTGCGCAATGTGCCGGTGGAAGGTGTGGGCCAGGTGACCGCGAGCTTTGGTGTGGCGCAGTGGCGGTCGGGCGAGGGCGCCGATGCCTTGCTGTTGCGCGCCGATGCCGGCGTGTATGCGGCCAAACAGGCCGGCCGGGACCGGGTGGAGGGAGAGCCGGTATAAAACAGTGCGCGCGGTCGGCGTAGGGGCCGCTTTGCGGCCCTTGCGCGACGCAAGGCCGCTCCCGCGTCGACCGCGGAAGCCGGCCCGGGTAATGCCGGTGGAGTCAGTTGGACGCTGTGCTGCCAGCCAGCTTCGGCTGGCGATACAGGTCAAGCAACACCTGGTCCAGCACCTGCGAGGCTCCCCACGGTTTCGGGTCGTTGAGGATCGCCGCCACCGCCCAGGTATGCCCGTTGCGGTCACGGCTGAAGCCGGCAATCGCACGCACAGTGTTCAGTGTGCCGGTCTTGATATGGCCTTCACCGGTCATCGCAGTGCGCTTGAGACGCTTGCGCATCGTGCCGTCCATGCCCACCAGCGGCATCGAGCTCATGAACTCGGCCGCGTAAGGGCTCTTCCAGGCGGCTTTGAGCATCTCGGCCATTTCCCGGGTACTGACCCGTTCGGCACGCGACAGGCCAGAGCCGTTTTCCATCACCAGATGCGGCGCGGTAATGCCCTTTTTCGCCAGCCATTGGCGTACCACGCGTTGGGCAGCACGGGCGTCGTCGCCATCGGCATCGGTGCGGAACTGCGCGCCAAGGCTCAGGAACAGCTGCCGGGCCATGGTGTTGTTGCTGTACTTGTTGATGTCGCGGATCACTTCCACCAGGTCGGGCGAGAAGGCGCGGGCCAGCAGGCGAGCGCTCTTGGGCACATTCTCGATGCGGTCGCCGCCCTGGATGTTGCCGCCCAGTTCGCTCCAGATCGCGCGCACGGCACCGGCGGCGTAGGTTGGGTGGTCGAGCAGTGACAGATAGGTTTGCGAGTTGCAGCCGTCACCCAGTTGGCCGCTGACCGTTACACTGATGCCGTCGGCCTGAGGCACCGGGTTGTAGCGCACATCACCGGTGCATTTCTTCGAGGCTACCGCCTTGACCTGGTTGTCGATGCGGATGCGGGCAATAGGCGGCTCGACTGCGACGGTGACTTTGCCACCGTCATTGCGGGCCACGAAACGCAGGGCCTTGAGGTTGACCAGCAGCGAGTCGGGCTTGACCAGGAACGGCTTGTTCTCATCACCGCCGTCGTCGTTGAACTGCGGCAGGTTGGGTTGCACGAAGTGGCTGCGGTCCAGCACCAGGTCACCGGTGACGGTGCGCACGCCATTGGCGCGCAGGTCACGCATCAGCAGCCACAGCTTTTCCATGTTCAGTTTGGGGTCACCGCCACCTTTAAGGTAGAGGTTGCCGTTAAGCACGCCGTTGTTCAGGGTGCCGTCAGTGTAGAACTCGGTTTTCCACTGGAAGGTCGGGCCAAGCAGCTCGAGGGCGGCGTAGGTGGTAACCAGTTTCATGGTCGACGCCGGGTTCACCGACACATCGGCATTGAATACGGTCGGGGTGCCGGGGCCGTCCAGCGGCAGCATCACCAGCGACAGCGCTGTGTCCTGCAGTTTGTTGGCCTTGAGCGCCTGCTGCACTTTGGCAGGCAGGGTGGTATTGACGGCGGCGTGGCTGGGCAAGGCAAGCGGCAACAGCAGGCCGGCAAGAACGAGGGGACGAAGCATTTTGATCATAGTGAGCGAATACCCTGCGGCGAGGGAAAAGGGCTTTGGGGCTGTAAGAGATGATGGCCCCACGACGTAAACAGTACGCATTATGCCCCAAGCGCAGCCGCGATGCGTCACGTTCGACGGAAAAGCATCGTCAATAAAAAGGCCACCCGAATGGGGTGGCCTTTTCAGCAGTCAACCTTCTCAGCCCGAAGCTGACAAGTATCACTCAGCCTTGTTGATCGGCTTTTCCGGGTACCAGGCGTCCAGCAGCGGGCTGACTTCGACCTTGGTCAGTTCGCCACGGCCCTTCAGCCAGGCCTCAACGGCAGCGCGCTGTTCTTCGCTGACCGAGCCGCGCTTGACCGAGCACACCAGGCCGAAATCGTCACCGCCTACATAATCCAGGCCGTTGGCGTCCATGGCTTCTTCCAGGAACGCGTCGAGGAAAGCATCGATTGCCTGGTCGTCCAGATCTTCCTTGAATTCCAGGTTCAGCTCGAAGCCCAATTCCTGAAACTCGTCGACACACAGCTTCTTGCGCAGACGACGGGAGCGGTTTGTGGCCATGAAACAATCCTCTTAGGTAATAACGCCGCGCAGTCTACCAGTTAACATGGCTGGCTGCCTGCCTGAGTGTCTGTGCTTGTGGCCAATTCCTTGGCCAGCGCACGTTCCACTCGGCACATATGCCGTGCCAGCGCCTGGCGCCGCAGGCGCACCTGGGCAGTGGACAAGCCGCTGGCCTCGAGGGCTTCACAGGCCGCCATCAGGTCAGGGGCTTCCAGCATCCGCGCGGCGCTGAGCACCTTGTGGGCCTGCTCGGCAATGGCGCCGCTGTCATGCTGCGGGTGCAGCGCCATCAGGCTGGCCAGGTCGGCCTGAAGGCTCTGATGCAAGGCTTCCAGGAAGCGCTGACGGTCGACCGGGTCAGGCCCGACCACGGCGGCCAGGCCGTCCAGCTGGTACAGCCTGCGGCGGGGGCGGCGCTGGCGGCGCGGGCGAATGCCAGCCAGGCGCTGGCTGAGGGTGCTCAGGCTGATGGGCTTGAGCAGGCAGTCGTCCATGCCGGCGGTCAGGCACTTGCGGCGTACTTCGGGCTGTGCGTTGGCGGTATAGCCGAGGATGGTGCAGCGTGGCCGCTTGCCATGGCGTTCTTCGGCGCGCACGGCAGTCGCCAGCTGGTAACCGTTCATGTGCGGCATGTTGCAGTCGAGTACCAGTACATCGAACTCGCCTGTGCGCCAGGCGGCCAGGCCTTCTCGCCCATCGCGGGCGCTGGCGTGCTCCAGGCCCAGGTAGCCAAGTTGTTGCGCCATCAGTTGCAGGTTGGCCGGGTGGTCATCAATGACCAGCACGTTCAGCCGTGGGTCGGGCACGTCGAGCTGCTCGGGCAGCGGTGTCGGCTGCGCTGCGCCATCAACCCGTTGCAGCGGCATCTTCAGGCGTACCTGGGTACCGACATCCTCCAGGCTTTTCATGGTCAGGCTGCCGCCCATCATTTCGCACAGGTTGCGGCAGATGGCCAGGCCCAGCCCGGTACCTGCACGGGCGCCCTGGCTGTGCGGGTTGGCCTGGATGAACGGGTTGAACAGGCGCTGCAGGTCATCGGGGTGGATGCCAATGCCACTGTCGCGCACCTCCAGCTCCAGTACTGCCGGTGTGCTGGTACCATCATCCAGCAAGCCGACGCAGATGCGCACCTGACCATGCTCGGTGAACTTGATGGCATTGCTCACCAGGTTGGACAGCACCTGCTTGAAGCGCAGCGGGTCAAGCAGGACATGGCAGCGTGCGGCCGGGGCTATCTGCACCTCCAGGGCCAGGCCTTTCTGCCGCGCCTGGCCATCGAACATGCGCCCCACCGATTCGACCAGCGCCGCCAGGTCGACCACCTCCGGGGCCAGGGACAAGTGCCCGGACTCGATGCGTACGATGTCGAGAATGTCACCGATCAGGCCTAGCAGGTCTTTGGCCGAATGGTGCGCCAGTTCCAGCGCGCTGCGGTCCACCCGGCCCTGGTCGGCGCGCTTTACCGCCAGTTCCAGCATGCCGATCACGGCGTTCATCGGGGTACGGATTTCGTGGCTGATGGTTGCCAGGAATGTGCTCTTGGCGCGGTTGGCATCGTCGGCCTGCTGCTTGGCCTGGCGCAGTTCCATGACCAGTTGGCGGCGTTCGCTGATGTCGATCCAGCCACCGATGATCCCCTGCACCTCACCCAGGGAGTCGCGGTACGGCAAGATCCAGTGGTAGATGGTCAGGTCCCGGCCCTTGATCCGTAATGGACGGTCCTTGATCAGCGGCGAGCCAGCAGCCATGACTTTCTGGTAATCGGCCTGGATCTGCAGGGCCTGCTCGGAATCGGCAAACAGGCTGTCGTTCAGTTTTCTGCCGATCACTTGATCGGAGCGGGCCTGCACCGCTTCAAGGTAGCTGTAGTTGCAACTTTTCAGGCAACCCTCGCGGTCACGCACATACATGGGGTGGGGCGTACCGTTGAGCAGGGCGCGCATGAATGCCAGTTGGTCGTTCAGCGCGCGTTCGGCGCGCTGGCGTTGGCGAATCTGCAGGCGCAGGCGGGCATTCCAGAGCAAGGCCAGCAGCAGAAGTACGGCCGTGGCCAGCACCACCTGCAGGGCAAGCCGGCTGTAGCCTTTGGTGTTGTCATCCTCATGCCTGCCAAAGCCGCGCCAGCGGTTGTTGATTATCCCCAGCTCCTCCGGTGAGATGCTCAGCAAAGCCTTGTCGAGGATAGACAACAGCGCCGGTGACGGGGCTGTGGTGGCCATGGCGAAGTTGGCGGGTTCGCTGTCGACCGAGGTGCGGATGACCAACTCGGGGTTGCTGGCCAAGGCGTGGTTGGCGTCGATCAGGGTGGTGATCACCGCATCGACGGCCCCGCTGTTGAGCAACGCCATGGCGTAGAACGCACTTTCGGTCTCGACCCAGCTTATCTTTGGATAGTCCCGGGACAGCATGGCGTTCAGGGTGCTGTAGCGGGTAATGGCGATGCGATGCCCCTGCAACTGCTCCAGTGAACTCAGTGTGTTGTTGCCCTTGCGGTTCACCAGCACATAGGCGCTTTCGAGGTAGGGGCGGCTGATTTGCAGATCGTCCCCTGCTTTCCCGGCACTGGCCAGTGCGGCGATGACATCAGCCCGGCCATCCTTGAGGCGGGCGACCATGTCGGCAATGCCATTGGCGCGCTGCACTTCGAAACGCAACCCGGTGCGCAGGCGAATGAGCTCCAGCAGGTCGGCGGTGATGCCTCGGAAATGCCCCGAATCATCGAAATAGGAAAGAGGCGCAGCCGCGTCATCTGCCGCCACCCGCATCACGGGATGCTTCTGCAACCACTGTTGCTCGGCCTCGCTCAACTGCAGTTGGCGATCGCTCAGCAGCAGGTCGCTGCCAGCACTCCAGCGTTTGAAGATACTGGAGCGTATGGCCGGGCTCTGCCTGTCCAGGATGGAGTTCACCAGGTCCAGCAGCACGGTATCTTGCTGGCGCAAGGCAAAACCGAAGCCGATGGCCTCGTGCTTGCCGAAGTTGGCCATGCGCAGGCCGGGCAGATGGCCGCGGTTGAGCTGATAGTGCGTGGAGATGGTATCGCCGATGAACACGTCGGCCTGGCCGAACGCGACGGCATTCAGTGCCTGGCTGGAAGAACCGAAGGCCAGTAGGTCGGCCTTTGGGTAGACGCTGAGGACTTCCTGTCTGGGCAAATAGTGGTAGAGCATGCTCAGGCGCATGCCGGCAAGGTCCATGTCCAGCGCCCGGTTCTCGTCTTCACGCGTTACCAGTACGGGCTGGTCGACGGCGTAGGGCTGCGACAGTACCAGGCCGTCACTGGCCGCTTCGTAGCCATTGGCGCTGCCCAGCAGGTCGATATCGCCGTGTCGTAGCGCCTCCACTGCTGCCTGCCGGCTGGAGAAACGCAGCACCCTCACTGGTAACTGCAAGGCCTTGCCGATCAGGCTTGCATATTCGGCGGTCAGGCCCTGGTAGTCGTTGCCGCCACCGGTGATGTCGAACGGCGGATAGTCGGGTGCCGAGGTGCCCAGCACCAGTTCCTGACGGTCTTCGAGCCATTGTCGTTGTTCGGACGTGAGCACGGGCTGGACCGGTCGGGCCGATGAGCGCGCGATCAACGTAAAGGAAGCGGCTTCGCGGTGGCTGGCCTGTGCTGCGCCGCTGAACAGCAGCAGGGCGAGCAGCAGACGATTGATAGATCGGGCCATGACCACGTTAGACCAGCGCGTTGCGCTTGGCCATCTCGATCAGGTCGACCAGCGTATTGACTTGCAGCTTGTGCATGAGGCGTTTCTTGTAGGTACTGACAGTCTTGCTGCTGAGGAACATGCCCTTGGCAATTTCCTTGTTGCTGCGGCCTTGGGCGAAGAGTTGAAGTACCATCAGTTCGCGGTCATTTACCTGGCGGAAAAGTTGCAGGTCACTGTCGGTCGCCTGGTTGTTTTTTATTGCCTGGCTGGGGAAGTAGTTATAACCGGCCAGTACGGCCTTTATTGCGCTGAGCAGTTCACTCAGGTCTTCCTGCTTGCAGACATAACCTGCTGCGCCCGAGTGCATGCAACGTACCGCAAACAATGCCGGGGACTGTGCAGTCAATACCAGAACCTTCAAGGGCAGGGCCATGCTCTGAAAGCGGGCCAGCACCTCCAGGCCGTCTAGCTTGGGGATGCTGATGTCCAGGATGACCAGGTCGGGGTTGCTCTCGCGGATCATCTGCATGGCGTCTACGCCGTTGTCCGACTCGCCGACAATCTTGTAATTCTGGTTTTCCAGCAACATACGGACGGCCAGGCGAATGACCGGGTGGTCGTCAACGATAAATATGGAGTGCATGTTCAACTTCCCTGCGATCGATTGAGGGTGACAGAAGGCACCTTATCGCAGTTGGAAGTCCTCGGGCGTGCGAGGAATGGCTGTTAGGCTCATATGGGAAACGGCTTACAGGATAAAACAAAATAGACTACGTAATAGGCGCGTTTAACTAGATGTCAAAGCGATTTTGGTAACTTTTCATTAGTTTTTATTCGTGCTGTTTAGTCTGGCCCCCGTTGGTGTAGGAAGTTTCCTGCAAGTGTGGTGCAGCGTCTGGCCTGGCCCGCGCTGCACCTACGCGTTTCAGGTCGGGCTGGAGCGCCCGGTCATCTCCCGGGCCATTTCGCTGGCATAGCTGTCGGTCATGCCGGCGATGAAGTCGATCATGCGCAGGAAGGCGCTGTGCAACGAGGCATGCGGGTCTGGTGCATTGTTGCCGATCAGGTCCAGCACCCTGCGACTCTTGAACGATGGCGTACGTCCACCGTGCTGTTCCAGGGCTGCACCGCAGAACGTGTTCAGCAGAATCTCCAGGGTGGTGTAGGCGCCGATTTCGTGCAGGGTCTTGCGCTTGTCCTGGAAGATCTTGTTGCGTGCCATGTCCTTGGCTTGCAGTACGCAGCGTTTGGCTGGGCCATGCATGTGTTCCACCAGGTCGCCCGCCAGTTGCCCGGCCAGCAACGCCTGCTGTTGTTCGACGAAGGCGTGGGCGGCGGCGTTGGTCAGGTGTTCGATGGCCTTGCCGCGCAGGATGGCCAGTTTGCGTCGGCGGGAGTCGCGTGGGCCGAGCTGGCGGTAGGTTTCTGGCAGGTCATCGCCGACCAGATCGAGCAACAGCGCTTCGACTTCGGCGTATTGCAGCAGCTCCATTTCCAGGCCGTCTTCCAGGTCGATCAGCGCGTAGCAGATGTCATCGGCAGCCTCCATCAGATACACCAGTGGGTGGCGCGCCCAGCGCTGGTGTTCCAGCTGCGGCAGGCCGAGCTTGCGGGCGATCTGTTCGAGCAGGGGCAGTTCGCTCTGATAGCTGCCGAACTTGTGTTTCTTGTAGCCCAGGGCGTCGGCATGGCGGGCGCTCCAAGGGTACTTGAGGTAGGTGCCGAGGGTGGCATAGGTCAGCCGCGTCCCCCCATCGAACTGGTGGTATTCCAGTTGGGTGAGCACGCGAAAGCCTTGGGCATTGCCTTCGAAGTTGAGAAAGTCGGCCCGCTCGTCATCGCTCATGTCGTCCAGCCAGCCACGCCCGGCGGCCTGCTGGAACCAATGGCGAATGGCGTCCTCGCCGGAGTGGCCGAATGGCGGGTTACCGATGTCGTGGGCCAGGCAGGCTGACTGCACGATCATCCCCAGGTCACTGGGGGCGCACCAGTCCGGCAGGTTGTCGCGCAGGGTTTCGCCGACGCGCATGCCCAGCGAGCGGCCGACGCAGCTGACTTCCAGCGAATGAGTCAGGCGCGTATGGATATGGTCGTTGCTCGACACCGGGTGCACCTGGGTCTTGCGGCCGAGGCGGCGGAAGGCGCCGGAGAAAATGATGCGGTCATGGTCTTTGTGGAAGGGGCTGCGCCCGAGTTCATCGGCGCTGTACAGGGCTTTGCCCAGCCGTTCGCGGGTAAGCAAGGTGTGCCAGTCCAAGGCGCGTTCTCCTGTAGTTTGAAGGCAGCAGCATAACCCGCAGCAAGGGCATTGTGCTGCCGGGACGCGCACTGGTCAGGGGCGGCGGCTGCCTTGCAGGTACAGGCGTACCAGCGGCAGCAGGGTGCTGCCCAACCGTACCAGGCGCGTCAGGTTGCCGCTGCGTACGCCCTTGCCGGTGAGAAAGCCCAGCGCCACCACGGCGCCGATGCCCCACAGTGGCGCATGCTTGATACCCAGGCCTTCATGTAACGAGCTGCCCATACCGCGCACGCGGCGCAGTGGTTCAAGCAACTGCCCGGACTCATGGCGGATTTCCTGGCGGTGCATCTCCATGCGCAGGCGCAGCAGCGCCTTGCGCAGTTCGCGCGGGTTACGCGTGTTTGGCAGTTCTGGCAGGCTCATGGCAACAGGCGCTCCCTGTCCTTGGCAAGTTCTTCGAGGGTGGCGCCGAAGGGCGATGATTCGTCGAACACCGCCGCCTTCAGGCGCATGGCACAGTACAGTGCGGCAATGCCATAGAACACGCACAGGCCAATGATACCGGTCAGTCGATAGCTGTCCCACAGCAGCACCAGCAGCAGCCCGGACAGTGCGGTCAGCAGCAGCAGGGCGAACACCAGCGCCAGGCCAGCGAACAGCAGCAGGCTCAAGGTGCGGCCCTTCTGCTCCTGTAACTCTATACCGAACAGCTCGATGTGACTGTGCAGCAGCCCCAGCATGGCTGCGCCCAGGCGCTTGCCCGAAGCGCCGGCGCCGTTGGCGTCATTCTCCATGGGTTCCCCTTAGCGCCGGTTGGCCAGCAGACCGATCAACAGGCCGACACCGGCCGCGATGCCGATCGCCTGCCACGGGTTTTCCTGCACGTACTGCTCGGCGCTGCCCAGCGCCGCCTGACCGCGTTCTCGTACCGAGTCCTGGGTCAGCTGCAGGGTTTCGCGGGCCTGGGCCAGGCGCTCGTGAATCTGCTCGCGCAATTCGTCGGCCTGGTCGCCGGCCAGGTTGGCGGTGTCGGCCAGCAGCTTCTCGGTGTCGCGCACCAAGGCCTGGAAGTCAGCCATCAATATCTCTTGTGCATTCTTTGCCGATTTGCTGGCCATGGGTCTCTCCCTGTCGATGAGTGTTGGTAGTTCGAGTGACAGCACGCATTGAAGGTTCAAGTGCGGGTGCTGGTATGGGCCTTGCTAAGTCTTTGCCACGTTGCGGAGCGCCTGTGACCGGTTTTGCGCCGATTCAGGGCGCCCACGCAGCGGATACCGATAAACCTTAACCCAATCCACGACAAACCCAAGAAAAAACCACGCAGGCTTCACCCCGCTCACCTGAACAGGGTAGGGGCTGGCACCGTTTCGGTGCAGGGATGCAGGTTCTTGAACTGTCCTGGTGCCTTTTTCAGCAGGTCTGCCTATTTCATGGAAAACATGCACAGCGCTATGGACTCTCTGGTCCACGGTTCCAATACCCTGTTCATTCTCATGGGCGCCATTCTGGTGCTGGCCATGCATGCCGGCTTTGCGTTTCTTGAAGTGGGCACGGTGCGCCACAAGAACCAGGTCAACGCCTTGTCGAAGATCCTCAGCGACTTTGCCATCTCGGCGCTGGTTTACTTCTTTATAGGCTACTGGATCGCCTATGGGGTCAACTTCTTCCAGCCGGCGACGACGCTGGCTGTCGACCATGGCTATGCGCTGGTCAAGTGCTTCTTCCTGCTGACCTTTGCGGCGGCGATTCCGGCGATCATTTCCGGGGGCATCGCCGAGCGGGCGCGATTCGTGCCGCAGTTGTGCGCCACGGCGTTGATCGTGGCGTTCGTCTATCCGTTCTTCGAGGGTGTGGTGTGGAACGGCAACCTGGGCGTGCAGGCTTGGCTGCAGGTACGCTTCGGCGCACCGTTCCATGACTTTGCCGGGTCTGTCGTGGTACATGCCATGGGGGGCTGGCTGGCGCTGGCGGCGGTACTGCTGTTAGGAGCGCGCCGTGGGCGTTACCGCGATGGCCGCTTGGTGGCGTTCGCGCCGTCGAGCATTCCCTTTCTGGCGCTGGGCTCGTGGATCCTCATCATCGGCTGGTTCGGGTTCAACGTCATGAGTGCTCAGACCTTGCAGGGCGTCAGCGGCCTGGTGGCGATCAACTCGCTGATGGCCATGGTGGGGGGGACCCTGTCAGCGTTGCTGGCCGGGCGCAACGACCCGGGCTTCCTGCATAACGGCCCGCTGGCCGGGCTGGTGGCGATCTGCGCAGGTTCCGATCTGATGCACCCGGTTGGAGCGCTGGTCACCGGCCTGGTGGCGGGGGCTCTGTTTGTCTGGACCTTCACCGCAGCGCAAAATCGCTGGAAAATCGACGATGTCCTGGGTGTGTGGCCGTTGCATGGCCTGTGTGGCGTGTGGGGGGGCATCGCCTGCGGTGTGTTCGGCCAGGTGGCGTTGGGTGGCATGGGCGGTGTCAGCCTGGTCAGCCAGCTGCTGGGCAGCCTGATGGGTGTGCTGGTGGCCTTGGCTGGTGGCTTTGCCGTGTACGGAGCAATTCGTGCGCTGCATGGCCTTCGCTTGAGCCATGAGCAGGAGTTCCAGGGCGCGGACCTGTCGCTGCACCGAATCGGTGCTACCAGCCAGGATTGAGCCAGGTCAGGTGCAGGGTGGGCGTAGCGGGCCTAGAATAGGCTTCTGTGTACGCCAACCCGGGACCTGCCCCATGCTGCCTGAATGTCAACTGTTCGGTACCCTCGGCTGCCACCTGTGCGAAGTGGCCGAGGCCGTGTTGATGCCTCTCGTCGATCATGGCCTGCTGGTAGAGCTGGTCGACATCGCCGAGAACGAGCTTTTGTTCGAGCGTTATGGCCTGATCATTCCGGTGCTGAGGCGCTGTGACAACGGCGCCGAGCTGCACTGGCCGTTCGATACCGAACAAGTGGTGGCCTTTCTTGGGCAATGATGGCTGCAGAGGAGTTGCAACCCTGCTCCATGATCTGTGAAGCGAGCTGATGATCGGGTGGAGGCGCACCGTCGCCGGTAACCTTCTCCATCATCGGAATAGCTCGCCATGTTGATCACTCCACATTTCACCTTCGATGAAATGACCGTCTCCCAGCTCGCTGCCCGGGACGGGTTCGATAATGCACCGCCCCTCGAAGCCAGGGCCAACCTGCAGTTGCTGTGCTGTGCGCTGGAACAGGTACGTGCATTGTTCGACGCGCCCGTCATCATCAGCAGCGGGTATCGCAGTGAAAGGGTCAATCAGTTGATCGGTGGCGCCTCCGGCAGCCAGCACGTGCAAGGGCTGGCGGCGGACTTCACGGTGATCGAGGTCAGCCCGCGCGAGACCGCCCGGCGCATCAGCGAAAGTGCGGTGCCCTTCGATCAGTTGATCCTGGAATTCGACAAATGGGTGCATCTGTCGGTGACGCGCGGCACGCCGCGCAGGCAGGTGCTGACCCTGCGCAAAGGCAGCGGCTACCTGGTGGGTCTGCAATGAAGCGCATTGACGGCAGCAAGGGGATGTTCGTATGCTGTATATAAATACAGTATCGAGGTAAAGCCATGCTCAATGTCGAGCAACTCAAGTACAGCGTCAACCGCATGCCCGTGGAGCGGGTGGCTGACGCCGTTCTGGAACTGCGCCTCGAAGGCCTGGTGACCGGCGACTGCACGCCGTTCGGCAAAGTCCACTTCAACACCTGCTTCGCCGAGATCGAGGCCTTGTTCCAGCGGGCCGGTTACCACCGAGGACTGGATGTGGTGGGCTATCAGGGGTTGCTATATGCACTCTACGACCCTGGGCGCTGGGAGCCGGTGCAGGTGCTGCGCTGGCTGAAGGAACGCTGCGAGGCGATGGCCCGGGCTGGTTGAGGGGGCGGGCTTGGGCGATAATGCGCGGCCATGAACGTCTCGAGCCCAGCCATGATCACGCCTTTCGACCCTGCCCGCCAGCAAGCCAGTACGGTGTGCCTGCCACCTGGTAACTGGGTGACGGTGCTCGATTGTTTGTGTGACCATTTCAAGGCCATCGACCGCGCCCAGTGGCTTGACCGTTTTGCCCGTGGCCGAGTGCTGGATGCCGAGGGGCAGGCAGTTGCCGCCGATCTGCCTTACAAGCGTGGCATGCGTTTGCATTACTTTCGCGAGGTGCCGAACGAACGGCCGATCCCGGTGCAGGAGGTGGTGCTGCATGTGGACGAGCACCTGGTGGTGGCCGATAAACCGCATTTCCTGCCGGTGACACCGACCGGTGAATACGTCGAGCAGACCTTGTTGCGCCGCCTGATCCGTCGCCTGGATAACCCGCACCTGGTGCCATTGCACCGCATCGACCGGCACACCGCGGGGCTTGTGCTGTTCTCCGCCAACCCGCACAGCCGCAGCGCCTACCAGCGGCTGTTCCCCGAGCGGCGTATCGACAAGCGTTATCAGGCCATTGCCGCTGCGATGCCGCAGCATGCCTTTCCGCTGGTGCACAAAAGCCGCCTGGTGCATGGCGAGCCATTTTTCCGCATGCATGAGGTGGAGGGTGAGGCCAACAGTGAAACCCTGGCCGAGGTGCTGGAGAAGAACGGTGAACGATGGCGCTATGGGCTGTCGCCAGTGACCGGCAAGACCCATCAGTTGCGTGTGCACATGGCAGCCTTGGGGGCAGGGATCAGCAATGACCCGTTCTATCCGCAATTGCTCAACGAAGAGGATGACTACCAGCGGCCGCTGAAACTGTTGGCGCAGAGCCTGCGTTTCGAGGACCCGCTGAGTGGCGAAGAGCGCTACTTCGAGAGCCGCTTGCGGTTGGACTGGTAACACAGCAAGCGGGCTTGCCTGCGAAAGGGCCCGACCTGCGGGCCAATCTCCACCCGCCGTTCACCGTTGCCGGCGCTACCGTATTCGCGGGTAAACCCGCTCCTACATACGTACGGTGGTTCGGCACAGCCG
>NZ_JBICII010000054.1:0-467 GCF_043101865.1 Pseudomonas sp. zjy_15 | reverse complement strand
CCAACGACCGTGGCCGTCTTGATGGAATGCGGTCCAGGTGCACAAGCCTGGGCCAGGCTGCTGCAGACCAAAGGTAATCCGGTTCGCATCCTGCCGGCGCAACGTGTCGCCGAACATCGCAGCGGCGCGAAGAACGATCGTAACGACTGCTATGCCATTTTGCGTGCCGGTCGCGATACGAGCATCGCTTCGATACCGATCAAGAGCACCACAGCACTGGCTATTCAAGCGCTGCACCGTATCCGGCGCGGTAACATCAAGCGACATACCGCGCTGGGTAATCAGATCCGTGGTTTGCTACTTGAGCATGGCGTATCCATGCCCCAGGGTGATGCCGCGATCAATAAGCATGTGCCTCAGGCGCTTGAGGATGCTTCCTTGCCTCTGCCCGACCTGTTGCGCGAGTTGCTCGATGAGTTGCTGATGGACTGGTTGTCTCTAGGTGAACGCATAGCGGCGCTGAGCCG
>NZ_JBICII010000053.1:0-48865 GCF_043101865.1 Pseudomonas sp. zjy_15 | reverse complement strand
CGGCAGCTGATACGAGTCATCCTCACCGGCAAAGCTGATCGACACACCGCTGGTGCCGGCACGGCCGGTACGGCCAATGCGGTGCACGTAGTCGTCCGGGTCTTCCGGCAGGGTGAAGTTGATCACGTGGCTGATGCCATCGATATGGATCCCGCGCCCGGCCACGTCGGTGGCCACCAGCACGGTGATGCGCCCCTCGCGGAAGCTCTCCAGGGTTCGGATGCGCTTGTGCTGCGGCACGTCGCCCGACAGCTGGGCGGCATTGATGCCGTCGCGTACCAGCTTCTCCTCGATGCGCCGCACTTCGTCCTTGCGGTTGGCGAACACCATCACCCGTTCCCACTTGTTCTGGGTCACCAGGTTGTACAGCAGTTTGTACTTGTCGCTGCCGGCCACCGCATACACGTGCTGCTCGACCGTTTCGCTGGCCACGTTCTCCGGCTCGATCTCGACGATGGCCGGGTTGGTGGTCCACTGCTTGGCCAGGTTCATCACATCGTCGGTGAAGGTGGCGGAGAACAGCAGGGTCTGGCGCTCGCTTTTCGGCGGTGTCTGACGAATGATTTGGCGGACCTGGGGGATGAAGCCCATGTCGAGCATGCGGTCGGCTTCGTCAAGCACCATCACCTCGACCATGTCCAGGTGCACTTCGCCGCGCTGGTTGAAGTCCAGCAGGCGGCCAGGGGTAGCCACCAGGATATCGCAGTGGCGCGCTTCCAGGGCTTTGAGCTGCTTGTCGAAGTCCATGCCACCGACGAAGCTCATCACGTTCAGGCCGGTGTACTTGGTCAGGGCAGCGGCGTCCTTGGCGATCTGCACCACCAGTTCGCGGGTGGGGGCAATGATCAGCGCGCGCGGTTCGCCCATGTAGCGCTCTTTAGGCGGTGGCGTCTGCTGCAACTGGGAAATGATCGAGATCAGGAAGGCGGCCGTCTTGCCGGTACCCGTCTGGGCCCGGCCGATGGCGTCCTGGCCCCGCAGGGTGTAACCCAGGACCTGCGCCTGGATCGGCGTGCAGTACGGGAAGCCCAGGTCGTGGATGGCGTGCATCAGCTCATTGGACAGCTTGAAGTCGTGGAAGCGGGTTTTGCCTTCCTGTGGCTCGACCACGAAGTCTTCGGGCTTCCACAGGCTCGCCTGCGGCTTGGGCTTGCGTTCGCGGCGCGGTTTGTCCTTGGCCGGTTGTTCGGCAGGTGGCGTAGCGGCGGCAGGTGGCTCAGCCTTGGGGGCGGGGGTGGCATGTGGTGCGGCCGGTTTTGCCGCGGGCCGGGCTTCCGGCGTCACGCTGGCAGCAGGAGCGGCGGCTTGCGGCGCGGCCTCTCCCTTGCCGAATATTTTTCTGAGTGCTTTGAGCACGGTCGTCTCATCAACTGATTAAGGAATGTACGCCGGGCAGTGTAATGCAAGATCCGGGCGCGGCGTAGCGGAATACGCCCACAACTACAAGCGAGGCTGCCTATTGCAGCTGCTTGCTCAGCCAGTCGTGGATATCGTTCAGTTCTTCGACCACCACTTCGTGTTCCATCGGGTATTCGTACCAGCGGGCAGCGACGCCCCAGATGTTCAGGTACTCGAAGGCGGTACGGCCCATGGACGGGATTACCACCGGATCATGCACGCCATGCAGGCACAGGGCCGGGGTGCGTTGCTGGCAGGCACTCAACTGGTGCTGCTCATTGAAGGTGGGGGCATAGGTGGACAGGGCGATCACCCCGCCCAGTGCTTCCTGCCACTTTATATAGGCAGTGTGCAGCACCACCGCGCCGCCCTGGGAGAAGCCGGCCAGGAAGATCCGCGACAGGTTGATGCCTTTGGCCTGCTCGGCCTTGATCAGTGCAACCACCTGTTCGGCTGACTCTTCCAGTTGCGCTTCGTCGATGGCGCGGGCCGGGGTCATGGCCTTGATGTCATACCAGCTGGGCATGGCATAGCCGCCATTGATGGTCACGGGCCGGGTCGGTGCCTGGGGCATGATGAAGCGCGTGCTGAGCAAGCGCTCCTGCATGAATTCGGCCACAGGTAGGAAGTCGTAACGGTCGGCCCCCAGACCGTGCAACCAGATCACACAGGCGTCAGCGGTTTTCTGTGGTTCGAGAATCAGCGGGTTGGTCATGACTGCTCCGAAAATGTGCGGGTCTTGTTATGGCGTGCGTGAAAAGTAGGCACCGGGAATGATTGTCGGAAAAAGAATGTCGCAACGATACAACTTTTCCTACTTGACGAGCGCTTAAACGCTACAGCGCGACAATCTGGTACGCGCTTTGCAACTCAACCTGTGATGCAAAGGGCAGGCCGTGACGGTAACACCCTCTGCACGCGAAGGCTGTCACAGAACAGTCCATTGCGCCAATTGACCCAATAACAAGCCAATACGGGTCGGATACGCCTCAAAAGGGTGCGGTGCAATTCCGGCTCGATACAACAAGAGCGATTTGGAGGTTGTGAATGAAGATGTTGAAAACCACCCTGGCAGTCCTGACCGCTGCCGCCGCGCTGGGCGCCGTGAGCAATGCCCAGGCCGGCGCCACCCTCGATGCGGTAAAGAAGAAGGGCTTCGTCCAGTGTGGCGTGAGCGACGGTCTTCCAGGCTTCTCGGTACCTGATGCGAAGGGCAAGATCGTCGGCATCGACGCCGATGTCTGCCGCGCCGTGGCTGCCGCCGTATTCGGCGATGCCACCAAGGTCAAGTTCAGCCAGCTCAACGCCAAGGAACGCTTCACCGCCCTGCAATCGGGCGAGGTCGATGTGCTGTCGCGTAACACCACCTGGACCAGCTCGCGCGATGCCGGCATGGGCCTGGTATTCACGGGTGTCACCTACTATGACGGCGTTGGCTTCCTGGTCAACAAGAAGCTCGGCGTTTCCAGCGCCAAAGAGCTCGATGGCGCGACCATCTGCATCCAGGCCGGTACCACCACCGAGCTGAACGTATCGGACTTCTTCCGCGCCAACGGCCTGAAGTACACCCCGATTACCTTCGACACCTCTGACGAGAGCGCCAAATCGCTGGAGTCTGGCCGTTGCGACGTGCTGACTTCGGACAAATCGCAGCTGTTCGCCCAGCGCTCCAAACTGGCCGCGCCGACCGAATACGTGGTGTTGCCGGAAACCATCTCCAAGGAACCGCTGGGCCCGGTAGTGCGCAAAGGCGACGAGGATTGGTTCAGCATCGTCAAGTGGACCCTGTTCGCCATGCTCAACGCCGAAGAGGCGGGCATCACCTCCAAGAACGTCGAGGCCGAAGCCAAGTCCACCAAGAACCCGGATGTCGCCCGACTGCTGGGTGCGGATGGCGAGTACGGCAAGGACCTCAAGCTGCCCAAAGACTGGGTAGTGCAGATCGTCAAGCAAGTGGGTAACTATGGCGAAGTGTTCGAGAAGAACCTGGGCCAGAGCACTAACCTGAAGATCGACCGTGGCATGAACGCCCTGTGGAACAACGGCGGCATCCAGTACGCGCCTCCAGTGCGCTGATGGCTGCACCCTGCGGCGGCATTCGGCCGCCGCAGGTTGTTCGGAACCCTTCTTTCCGGGGCACTTCATGCAAAATCAAATCGGCGCACAAAAGGGGCTATCCCTGAATGATCCGCGTGTGCGCGCGTGGCTGTTCCAGATTCTCACGATCGTCTTCGTGGTCGGTCTGGGCTGGTACCTGTTCCACAACACGCAGACCAACCTTCAACACCGGGGCATCACCTCGGGCTTCGAGTTCCTCGACCGCAGTGCCGGCTTCGGTATCGCCCAGCACCTGATCCCCTATGTGGAATCCGACAGTTATGCGCGGGTGTTCGTCATCGGCCTGCTCAATACGCTGTTGGTGACCTTCATCGGCATCATTCTGGCGACGATACTGGGCTTCATCATCGGTGTGGCTCGCCTGTCACCGAACTGGATGATCAACAAACTGGCGACCGTGTATGTGGAAACCTTCCGCAACATTCCGCCGTTGTTGCAGATCCTGTTCTGGTACTTCGCCGTGTTCCTGACTCTGCCGGGACCGCGGGGCAGCATCAACTTCGATGACAAGTTCTTCATCAGCAACCGTGGCTTGAACATGCCTGGCGCGTCCATGGCTGATGGCTTCTGGCCATTTGTGGTGGCCTTGGCAATCGCCATTGCCGCTATAGCCGTGATGGTGCGCTACGCCAACAAGCGCTTCAACGAAACTGGCGTGCCGTTCCACAAGTTCTGGGCGGGGCTGCTGCTGTTCATCGCCATCCCGAGCCTGAGCGTGCTGGTGTTCGGCAGCCCGGTAACCTGGGATATGCCGCAGCTCAAGGGCTTCAACTTCGTCGGGGGCTGGGTGCTGATCCCAGAGCTGCTGGCGCTGACCTTGGCGCTGACTATCTATACGGCAGCCTTCATCGCCGAAATCGTGCGTTCCGGCATCCGTTCGGTCAGCCATGGCCAGACCGAAGCGGCTCGCTCGTTGGGCCTGCGCGAGGGCCCGACCCTGCGCAAGGTGATCATCCCCCAGGCACTGCGGGTGATCATTCCGCCGCTGACCAGCCAGTACCTGAACCTGGCGAAGAACTCGTCGCTGGCGGCCGGTATCGGCTATCCGGAGATGGTCTCGCTGTTCGCCGGTACCGTGCTCAACCAGACCGGACAAGCCATCGAGGTGATCGCCATCACCATGAGCGTCTATCTCGCCATCAGCATCAGCATTTCGCTGCTGATGAACTGGTACAACAAGCGCATTGCGCTGATCGAGCGATGAGGATACGCCCGTGAATGCCCATGTTTTCAAACCTGACATGCCGCCACCGGTGAAAACCGTCGGCGTGCTCGCATGGATGCGCGCCAATCTGTTCTCCAACTGGCTCAATACGCTGCTGACCCTGTTCGCGATCTACCTGATATGGCTGATTGTGCCGCCATTGCTACAGTGGGCGTTGCTCGACGCCAACTGGGTCGGCACCACCCGTGCCGATTGCACCAAGGAGGGCGCCTGCTGGGTGTTCGTGCAGCAGCGCTTCGGCCAGTTCATGTACGGTTACTACCCCACCGAGCTGCGCTGGCGCGTGGACCTGACCGTGTGGCTTGCAGTCATCGGCGCCGCGCCATTGTTCATCAAGCGTTTCCCGCGCAAGGCCATCTACGGCCTGGCCTTCCTGGTGCTGTACCCGGTGTTGGCCTACACCCTGCTGCATGGGGGGTATCTGGGCCTGCAAAACGTACCCACCAGCCAGTGGGGCGGGCTGATGCTGACCCTGGTGATCGCTACCGTGGGCATTGTCGGCGCCTTGCCTTTGGGCATCCTGCTGGCCCTGGGCCGGCGTTCGAGGATGCCGGCCGTGAAGGTGGTGTGTGTGACCTTCATCGAGTTCTGGCGCGGCGTACCGCTGATCACCGTGTTGTTCATGTCGTCGGTGATGTTGCCGTTGTTCCTGCCTGAAGGCATGAGCTTCGACAAGCTGCTGCGGGCGATGATCGGTGTAATCCTGTTCCAGTCGGCGTACATCGCCGAGGTGGTGCGTGGCGGCCTGCAGGCCATCCCCAAGGGCCAGTACGAAGCCGCCGCGGCCATGGGCCTTGGCTACTGGCGCTCGATGGGGCTGGTGATCCTGCCGCAGGCGCTGAAGCTTGTGATTCCCGGCATCGTCAACACCTTCATTGCCCTGTTCAAGGACACCAGCCTGGTGATCATCATCGGCCTGTTCGACCTGCTGAACAGCGTCAAGCAAGCAGCCGCAGACCCGGCCTGGCTGGGCATGGCCACCGAGGGCTACGTGTTCGCCGCCCTGGTGTTCTGGATTTTCTGTTTCGGTATGTCCCGCTACTCCATGCATCTGGAGCGCAAGCTGGACACTGGCCACAAGCGTTAGGAGTTTCGAAATGAGTGAAGCGATCAAGCAGCCTGCTGGCCCCGAAGGCATCATCCAGATGCAGGGTGTGAACAAGTGGTATGGCCAGTTCCATGTGCTCAAGGACATCAACCTGAACGTGCGCCAGGGCGAACGCATCGTGCTGTGCGGGCCCTCCGGCTCGGGCAAGTCCACCACCATCCGCTGCCTTAACCGCCTGGAAGAGCACCAGCAAGGGCGTATCGTGGTCGATGGCGTGGAGCTGACCAACGACCTCAAGCAGATCGAGGCCATCCGCCGCGAGGTGGGCATGGTGTTCCAGCACTTCAACCTGTTCCCGCACCTGAGCATTCTGGAGAACTGCACCCTGGCGCCAATGTGGGTGCGCAAGATGCCACGGCGCAAGGCCGAGGAAATTGCCATGCACTACCTGGAGCGTGTGCGGATTCCGGAGCAGGCACACAAGTACCCCGGGCAGTTGTCCGGCGGCCAGCAGCAGCGTGTGGCCATTGCCCGCGCGTTGTGCATGAAGCCCAAGATCATGCTGTTCGACGAGCCGACCTCGGCACTGGACCCGGAAATGGTCAAGGAAGTACTCGATACCATGGTGGGCCTGGCCGAGGATGGCATGACCATGCTCTGTGTGACCCACGAAATGGGCTTTGCCCGTACCGTGGCGAACCGGGTTATCTTCATGGACAAGGGCGAGATTGTGGAGCAGGCCGCGCCGGATGATTTCTTCGACCGGCCGCGCAGTGACCGGACCAAGTTGTTCCTCAGCCAGATCCTCCACTGATGCTGTTTGGGCTGCGCGGCAGCCCTTCGCGGGCACGCCCGCTCCCACAGGTTTAGCGTTGGCTTTGGAGCCTGCGTAAATCCTGTGGGAGCGGGCGTGCCCGCGAAGGGCCGCAACGCGGCCCCGGCTTTATTTATTTTCCTGGCTGGCAGCCGGCGCCGGCGGCGGCCGCAGCCCCACCTCGGCGATCAGTTTCAACGGCTGCCCGTTGCGCATCACCTCAATGGTGATCTTCTCGTTGGGCTTGATCCGCGCTACCTGGTTCATCGACTTGCGCCCGTCTCCGGCCGGCTCGCCATTGATGCTCAGGATCACGTCACCCAGTTGCAGCCCGGCCTTGGCGGCTGGCCCTTCGCGGAAGATGCCCGCCACCACGATGCCTGGGCGGTCCTTCATGCCGAACGACTCTGCCAGCTCCTGGCTCAGTGGCTGTACTTCGATGCCCAGCCAGCCACGTATCACCTGGCCATGTTCGACGATCGACTTCATCACCTCCAGTGCCAGCTTTACCGGGATGGCGAAGCCGATGCCCTGCGAGCCGCCGGACTTGGAGAAGATCGCGGTATTGATGCCGATCAGGTTGCCATTGGCATCCACCAGCGCACCACCGGAGTTGCCTGGGTTGATCGCCGCGTCGGTCTGGATGAAGTCTTCGTAGTTGTTAAGCCCCAGCTGATTGCGGCCAGTGGCGCTGATGATGCCCATGGTCACAGTCTGGCCGACGCCGAACGGGTTGCCGATGGCCAGCGACACGTCGCCGATGCGAATGTTGTCGGAACGGCCGATGGTGATTGCCGGCAGGTTCTTCAAGTCGATCTTCAGCACCGCAAGGTCGGTTTCCGGGTCGCTGCCGATCACGCGGGCCAAAGTCTCGCGGCCATCCTTCAGGGCGACGACGATCTGATCGGCGCCGCTGGTGACATGGTTGTTGGTCAGCAGGTAGCCCTCAGGGCTCATGATTACCGCCGAGCCCAGGCTTGATTCCCAGCGGCGCTGTTTGGGCAGGTTGTCACCGAAGAAGCGGCGGAACTGCGGGTCCTCGAACAGCGGGTGGGCGCTTTTGTTCACCACCTTGGTGGTGTACAGGTTGGCCACCGCCGGGGCGGCCAGGGTCACGGCGTCGGCGTACGACACCGGACCTTGCATGATCCGCGTGGTCTGTGGCGCTTGTTGCAGGTTGACGTCCTGGCTGGGCAGCCCGACCCATTGCGGAAAACGCTGGATGATCAGCATGGCGATCAGTATGCCGGTAAGCAGGGGCCAGCCGAAGTAACGCAAAGCCTTGAACATGAACGAATCCTGGAAAGAGCAGGGGCCAGCGGCCTGGCAGTGGGGCATGAGCGCGCGCGATCATACACCGGTTCCCCCAGTGACGGCGACGGCCCATAATGGCCGGCATTATACGGGCGTTCGTCAGGCGTTGCGCCCGGGAAAAGCGCAGTTTTCGAGGAGATTTTCATGGCCGTCGCTCTAAACACCCTGGTCGAGGAAGCCGAGCGTTATCTGGGCAGCGCGAAGATCCAGGATTATTGCCCAAATGGTCTGCAGGTCGAGGGCCGGCCGCAGGTCAGCCGTATTGTCAGTGGTGTTACCGCCAGCCAGGCATTGCTGGATGCCGCGGTCGAGGCCGAGGCCGATCTGGTGCTGGTGCACCATGGTTACTTCTGGAAGGGCGAGAACCCGTGCATCACCGGGATTCGCCAGCGTCGCCTGAAGACCTTGCTTAATAACGATATCAGTCTGCTGGCGTTTCACCTGCCCTTGGACGTGCACCCGGAAGTCGGCAACAACGTGCAACTGGCGCGGCAACTGGAGATCACTGTCGAAGGGCCACTTGACCCGGAAAACCCCAAAGTGGTCGGGCTGATCGGTTCGCTGGCCGAATCCATGACCGCGCGCGATTTTGCCCGTCGGGTTCAAGGCGTGCTGGGGCGTGAGCCGTTGCTGGTCGAAGGCAACGACATGATCCGCCGGGTGGGCTGGTGCACCGGCGGCGGGCAGGGCTATATCGACACGGCGATTGCCGCCGGGGTGGACCTGTACCTGACCGGTGAGGCGTCCGAGCAGACCTACCACAGTGCGCGCGAGAATGGCGTCAGCTTCATTGCTGCCGGGCACCATGCCACCGAGCGCTACGGGGTGCAGGCACTGGGCGATTACCTGGCACGACGGTTTGCCTTGGAGCACCTGTTCATCGATTGCCCTAATCCCATCTGATAGCGGTATCGCCCTCTTCGCGGCTGAACCCGTTCCTACACGGGCCTGTAGGAGCGGGTACACCCGTGAAGAGGACGGCCCTGCCAGCCCAAACCCCCAGTCATATCGTTAGATTTTTTCGATCTAGCCAGCCTCCTAAATAGAAGCAGCCGCTGTGATAGAGTGGCTCGCTCGAACACGGCCCGCAGGCCGTCCATAAGATCGTTTTTCGTGAGTAGCCATGGTCGACAAACTGACGCACTTGAAACAGCTGGAGGCGGAGAGCATCCACATCATCCGCGAGGTGGCCGCCGAGTTCGACAACCCGGTGATGCTGTACTCGATCGGCAAGGACTCCGCCGTGATGCTGCACCTGGCGCGCAAGGCCTTCTTCCCGGGCAAGCTGCCGTTCCCGGTGATGCACGTCGACACCCAGTGGAAATTCCAGGAGATGTACAGCTTCCGCGACAAAATGGTCGAGGAAATGGGCCTGGAGCTGATCACCCACGTCAACCCCGAGGGTGTGGCGCAGGGTATCAACCCGTTTACCCATGGCAGCTCCAAGCACACCGATATCATGAAGACCCAGGGCCTGAAGCAGGCGCTGGACAAGCATGGTTTCGACGCTGCCTTCGGTGGTGCGCGCCGCGACGAAGAGAAGTCGCGGGCCAAGGAGCGTGTGTATTCGTTCCGTGACAGCAAGCACCGCTGGGACCCGAAGAACCAGCGCCCCGAGCTGTGGAATGTGTACAACGGCAAGGTCAACAAGGGCGAGTCGATCCGCGTCTTCCCGTTGTCGAACTGGACCGAACTGGACATCTGGCAGTACATCTACCTTGAAGGCATCCCGATCGTGCCGCTGTACTTCGCCGCCGAGCGTGAAGTCATCGAGAAGAACGGCACCCTGATCATGATCGACGACGAGCGCATCCTCGAGCACCTCTCCGAGGAAGAAAAAGCCAGCATCGTCAAGAAGAAGGTGCGTTTCCGTACCCTCGGCTGCTACCCGCTGACGGGCGCTGTCGAATCGGAAGCCGAGACCCTGACGGACATCATTCAGGAAATGCTCCTGACCCGTACGTCCGAACGCCAGGGCCGTGTCATCGATCACGATGGCGCCGGTTCCATGGAAGACAAGAAACGCCAAGGCTACTTCTAATTTCAGGGTTACTCCATGTCGCACCAATCTGATCTGATCAGCGAGGACATCCTCGCCTACCTGGCCCAGCATGAGCGCAAGGAACTGCTGCGCTTCCTGACTTGCGGCAACGTTGACGACGGCAAGAGCACCCTGATCGGGCGCCTGCTGCACGATTCGAAGATGATCTACGAGGACCACCTCGAGGCCATCACCCGTGATTCGAAGAAAGTCGGCACCACCGGCGAAGAAGTCGACCTGGCGTTGCTGGTAGATGGCCTGCAGGCCGAGCGCGAGCAGGGCATCACCATCGATGTCGCCTACCGCTACTTCTCCACCGCCAAGCGCAAGTTCATCATCGCCGACACCCCGGGCCACGAGCAGTACACCCGCAACATGGCCACCGGTGCGTCCACCTGCGACCTGGCGATCATCCTGGTCGATGCCCGCTACGGTGTGCAGACCCAGACCCGTCGCCACAGCTACATCGCGTCGTTGCTGGGCATCAAGCACATCGTGGTCGCGGTCAACAAGATGGACCTGAAGGGCTTCGATGAAGGCGTCTTCGAGTCGATCAAGGCCGACTACCTGAAGTTTGCCGAAGCCATCAACCTGACCCCGAGCAGCCTGCACTTCGTGCCGATGTCGGCGCTCAAGGGTGACAACGTGGTCAACCACAGCGAGCAGTCGCCGTGGTACGCCGGCCCGACGCTGATGGAAATCCTCGAAACCGTCGAGGTTTCGGCTGACCGCAACTTCACCGACTTGCGTTTCCCGGTGCAGTACGTCAACCGTCCCAACCTGAACTTCCGCGGCTTTGCTGGCACCATCGCCAGCGGCGTGGTGCACAAAGGTGACGAGATTGTCGTGCTGCCGTCGGGCAAGAGCAGCCGGGTCAAGTCCATCGTCACCTACGAAGGTGAACTGGAAAACGCCGGCCCAGGCCAGGCCGTGACCCTGACCATGGAAGACGAGATCGACATCTCCCGTGGCGACCTGCTGGTACATGCCGACAACGTCCCGCCGGTAACTGACCACTTCGACGCCATGCTGGTGTGGATGGCCGAGGAGCCGATGCTCCCGGGCAAGAAATACGACATCAAGCGTGCCACCAGCTACGTGCCAGGCTCGATTGCCAGCATCACCCACAAGGTCGATGTGAACACCCTGGAGCAGGGCGCTGCCAGCGCACTGCAACTGAACGAAATCGGCCGCGTCAAGGTTGCCCTGGACACCTCGATTGCCCTCGACGGTTACGACAGCAACCGCACCACCGGTGCGTTCATCGTCATCGACCGCCTGACCAACGGTACCGTTGGCGCCGGCATGATCATCGCCCCGCCCGTGTTGCCACACGGCAGCACCGGTCATCATGGCAAGCAGGCTCACGTGTCCACCGAAGAGCGCGCCCTGCGCTTCGGCCAGCAGCCAGCCACCGTGCTGTTCAGCGGCCTGTCCGGTGCTGGCAAGAGCACCTTGGCTTATGCCGTGGAGCGCAAGCTGTTCGACATGGGGCGCGCGGTGTACGTGCTCGACGGCCAGAACCTGCGTCACGACCTGAACAAGGGCCTGCCACAGGACCGCGCCGGCCGCACCGAGAACTGGCGCCGCGCCGCCCACGTGGCGCGCCAGTTCAACGAAGCCGGCATGCTGACCCTGGCTGCGTTCGTGGCCCCGGATGCCGAAGGCCGCGAACAGGCCAAGGCGCTGATCGGCAAGGAGCGCCTGGTGACCGTTTACGTCCAGGCCTCGCCGCTGGTCTGCCGCGAGCGTGACCCGCAAGGCCTGTACGCTGCCGGTGGCGACAACATCCCGGGCGAGAGCTTCCCGTTCGATGTGCCGCTGGATGCTGATCTTGTGATCGACACCCAGGCCACCAGCGTGGACGAAGGCGTGAAACAGGTGCTGGACGTGCTGCGTCAGCGTGGCGCGATTTAAGCGCTAGCCTGCAAGGAGAACCCCGCTTCGGCGGGGTTTTTTGTCTCGCGTTCAGGATCCTTCCCACTGTTCGGAAAGATCTGTCCTAGATATGTTTCTCCGACACCGGTATCACCCGCCTTTCCTTGACTGCTTTGTACGAAAAACTCGAATAGATCTCCTTCACCCCCGGCAACCGCTGCAGCACCTCCCGGGTAAATTCCCCAAACGACTCCAGGTCCCGTGCCAGTATCTCCAGCAGAAAGTCATAGCGCCCGGAGATGTTGTGGCAGGCGACGATTTCGGGAATTTCCATCAGCCGCTGTTCGAACGCCAGCGCCATGTCCTTGGTGTGCGAGTCCATCATGATGCTGACGAACGCGGTCACGCCAAACCCCAGCGACTTGGGCGAGAGGATGGCCTGGTAGCCGGTGATGTAGCCGTTTTCTTCCAGCAGCTTGACCCGTCGCCAGCAGGGCGAGGTGGTCAGTGCCACCTGGTCGGCGAGTTCGGCAACGGTGAGGCGGGCGTTGTCCTGCAAGGCGGCGAGCAGGGCGCGGTCGGTGCGGTCGAGGCTTGAAGGCATTTTTTGCCCTCCTGGTCCGTTGATTATTGTTTTTGTTCCAGAAAGCACGCCTATGTGTAGGCTATTTTGGAAAAAATTGGGCAGCTCGGTGGCATAAGCTTACAACAAACCACAAGAGGCCGTTGCCATGCGCGACTCCCACGACAACACCGGTTTTTCCACGCGGGCCATTCACCATGGCTACGACCCGCTGTCCCACGGTGGCGCCTTGGTGCCGCCGGTGTACCAGACGGCCACCTATGCCTTTCCCACTGTTGAGTACGGCGCTGCCTGCTTCGCCGGAGAGGAGGCGGGGCACTTCTACAGTCGCATCTCCAACCCCACGCTGGCCTTGCTGGAGCAGCGCATGGCTTCGCTGGAGGGTGGTGAGGCGGGGTTGGCGTTGGCATCAGGGATGGGTGCGATTACCTCAACCATCTGGACCCTGCTACGGCCTGGCGATGAGCTGATTGTGGGGCGCACCTTGTATGGCTGCACCTTCGCTTTTCTGCACCACGGTATTGGTGAGTTCGGCGTCAAAGTTCGCCATGTCGATCTCAACGATTCCATGGCCCTGAAGGCGGCGATCAACAGCAAAACACGGATGATCTACTTCGAAACACCGGCCAACCCCAATATGCAGCTTGTGGACATTGAGGCGGTTGTCGAGGCGGTGCGGGGGCATGATGTGCATGTGGTGGTCGATAACACCTACTGTACGCCGTACCTGCAGCGGCCACTGGAGCTGGGGGCGGACCTGGTGGTGCACTCGGCAACCAAGTACCTCAGTGGCCACGGTGATATCACTGCGGGGCTGGTGGTGGGGCGCAAGGCGTTGGTCGATCGCATTCGCCTGGAAGGGCTGAAGGATATGACCGGGGCAGTGCTGTCGCCCCATGACGCGGCGCTGCTGATGCGCGGGATCAAGACCCTGGCCCTGCGAATGGACCGGCATTGCGCCAATGCTCAGAAGGTGGCCGAGTTTCTGGCTCGGCAGCCGCAGGTGGAATTGATTCATTACCCGGGGCTACCGTCTTTTGCCCAGTACGCGTTGGCCCAGCGACAGATGCGTTTGCCTGGCGGGATGATTGCGTTTGAGCTCAAGGGTGGTATCGAGGCCGGGCGGCGCTTCATGAACGCGCTGCAGCTCTTTGCGCGGGCGGTGAGCCTGGGAGATGCCGAGTCGCTGGCGCAGCACCCGGCGAGCATGACCCATTCCAGCTATACGCCGCAGGAGCGAGCGCATCACGGGATATCGGAGGGGTTGGTGCGTCTGTCGGTGGGGCTGGAGGATGTGGAGGACCTGCTGGCAGATGTCGAACAGGCATTGCAGGCCTGCTGTTAGGTTGCCTGCACTGGCCCCTTCGCGGGCACGCCCGCTCCCACAGGTATTCCACAAGTTTCACATGCTGTGGTGTACCTGTGGGAGCGGGCGTGCCCGCGAAGGGGCCAGTGAATCCAGCCCACAAAAAAGGCCTCTTGCGAGGCCTTTTGCATGTTCAGCAGATCAACGCTTGAGCCCGTAGCTCTCATCCAGCATGCCTGGCGAGTTGGGCGCTTTCGGCGCATAGTCGCGCGGCACTTCGGCGGTGTCTTTAGGTGGGGTCAGGCGGTCACGCGGGCCTTGCGGTGCATCGGAGTGCAGCGCAGCCAGCAGGCGTTGGCGAGTGACGTCATCGAGGGCCAGACTGTTGGCGCCTTCAGCCAGGTGATCCTGTACGTCCTGGTAGCTCTGGGTCAGTTTCTTGACCAGCATGGCGGTGCTGTTGAAGTGGGTGACCACTTCGTTCTGGTAGCTGTCGAAGCGCTTCTGGATGTCATCCAGTTGACGCTGGGTGTTGCTCGGCGCCGCATTGGGCAGCAGGCGGGCAACAATGAAACCGACTGCCACACCGATGACCAGGGCCAGGGTTGGCAACAACCAAACAAGGAGCGAGAGTTCCACGAGTCCTTCCTCTATAAACGGCTTTGCTTTACGTTAACGGCTCAGACCTGCGCTGTATACCGCGAGCGATCGCAAATCAGAACAGAATTTCACACCTAGACGAATCGACCCTTCCCGAGGTCACGGAGTAGTGCCTTGCTTGTCCGCGAAACCCCCTTGTTCATCGATGGCCCTTGCGGCCAGCTTGAAGCTTTGTACCTCGACGTGGCGCAAGCCCGTGGCGCGGTGCTGATCTGCCATCCTAACCCGGTCCAGGGCGGCACCATGCTCAACAAGGTTGTCTCGACCCTGCAGCGCACCGCACGTGATGCCGGTTATGTGACCTTGCGTTTCAACTACCGTGGCGTCGGGCAAAGTGCTGGCAGCCATGACATGGGCGCTGGTGAAGTGGCCGATGCAGAGGCAGCTGCAGCATGGCTGCGTGCCAGGCACCCCGGGCTACCGCTGGTGCTGATGGGCTTTTCGTTCGGTGGTTTCGTTGCCACCAGCCTGGCCGGGCGCCTTGAAGCCGCAGGTGTCGAGTTGCAGCACCTGTTCATGATCGCCCCGGCAGTCATGCGCCTGACCGCCGAATTTCCGCTGCCGCAGCGCTGCCCGATCACCGTGGTGCAGCCGGACGCCGACGAAGTCGTCGCGCCGCAGCTGGTTTACGAATGGTCCGACAGCCTGTCGCGTCCCCATGAGCTGCTGAAAGTGGCAGAATGCGGACACTTCTTCCATGGCAAGCTGACCGATCTGAAGGATCTGCTGCTGCCGCGCCTTTCGAACTGAGCCAAGCCTGAATAAGCGAACACCCATGACCACGCGCATTCTTACCGGTATCACCACCACCGGCACTCCGCACCTGGGCAACTACGCCGGCGCCATCCGCCCGGCGATCCGTGCCAGCCAGCAGCCCGGTGTCGACTCGTTCTACTTCCTGGCCGACTACCACGCCCTGATCAAGTGCGACGACCCGCTGCGCATCCAGCGTTCGCGCCTGGAAATTGCCGCCACCTGGCTGGCCGGTGGCCTGGACCCGGACAAGGTGACCTTCTATCGCCAGTCCGACATCCCGGAAATCCCCGAGCTGACCTGGCTGCTTACCTGCGTTGCTGCCAAAGGCCTGCTGAACCGTGCGCATGCCTACAAGGCCTCGGTGGACAAGAACGTCGAGAGCGGCGAAGACCCGGACGCCGGCGTGACCATGGGCCTGTTCAGCTACCCGGTGCTGATGGCCGCCGATATCCTGATGTTCAACGCCAACAAGGTGCCGGTCGGCCGTGACCAGATCCAGCACGTGGAAATGGCCCGCGATATCGGCCAGCGCTTCAACCACCTGTTCGGTCAGGGCAAGGACTTCTTCGCCTTGCCGGAGGCGGTGATCGAGGAAAGCGTGGCGACCCTGCCGGGCCTGGACGGGCGCAAGATGTCCAAAAGCTATGACAACACCATCCCGTTGTTCACCAGCGCCAAGGACATGAAAGACGCCATCTCGCGCATCGTCACCGATTCGCGCGCGCCAGGTGAGGCGAAAGACCCGGACAACGCGCACCTGTTCACCCTGTACCAGGCCTTCTCGACGCCTGAGCAATGCGCCGGGTTCCGCGAAGAGCTGCTGCAGGGCCTGGGCTGGGGCGATGCCAAGCAGCGCCTGTTCCAGCTGCTGGACGGCCAGCTGGCCGAGAAGCGCGAGTACTATCACCAGCTGATCGCCCGTCCGGCGGACCTGGAAGACATCCTGCTGGCCGGCGCCGCCAAGGCCCGCAAGATCGCCACGCCGTTCCTCGAGCAGTTGCGCGAGGCCGTTGGCTTGCGTTCGTTCCGCAGCAGCGTGCAGGCCAGCACCGAAGTGAAGAAAAAAGCCACCAAGAGCGCACGCTTCGTCAGCTTCCGTGACGAAGACGGCAGCTTCCGTTTCCGCCTGCTGGCCGCTGACGGTGAGCAACTGCTGCTGTCGCGCAGCTTCGCCGACGGCAAGAGTGCCGGCGCCGTGAGCAAGCAGTTGCAGCAGGGTGGCGAGGCCGATGTCCGCGTCGAAGGCCTGAGCTTCGGCCTGTGGCTCAATGGCGAGCAGGTCGCCGAAGGGCCGCAGTTCGACAACGCTGAAGCCCGTGATGCGGCCATTCAGAGCCTGAACGAAGCCTTGGCACCACAGCAGGACTGAGGCTGCCAAACGGTGGGAGCGGGCGTGCCCGCGAAACAGGCGCCGCGGTGCATGGCACCGGCTTTGCCGGTGTTCGCGGGCACGCCCGCTCCCACAGACTGATTGCCATTAAGCGGGCCTGTCGCTACAGTGACGGCCCGTTTTTTGTTGCCTCGCTAACGAATCATGACTCCCTTAGAACGCTATCAAGCAGATCTGAAACGTCCCGACTTCTTCCATGACGCGGCGCAGGAAACTGCGGTGCGTCACCTCCAGCGCCTGTACGACGACCTGGTGCACGCGCAGAACAACAAGCCGGGCGTGTTCGGCAAGCTGTTCGGCAAGAAGGAGCAGACCCCGGTCAAGGGCCTGTACTTCTGGGGTGGGGTAGGGCGAGGCAAGACCTACCTGGTTGATACTTTCTACGAAGCGCTGCCGTTCAAGCAGAAGATGCGTACGCACTTCCACCGCTTCATGAAGCGTGTGCACGAGGAAATGAAAACCCTCAAGGGCGAGAAGAACCCGCTGACCATCATTGCCAGGCGCTTCAGCGAAGAAGCCAAGGTGATCTGCTTCGACGAATTCTTCGTGTCGGACATTACCGACGCCATGATCCTCGGCACCTTGATGGAAGAGCTGTTCAAGAATGGCGTGTCGCTGGTGGCCACCTCCAACATCGTGCCGGACGGCCTGTACAAGGACGGCCTGCAGCGTGCGCGCTTCCTGCCGGCCATCGCCATGATCAAGCAGTACACCGACGTGGTTAACGTCGATAGCGGGGTCGACTACCGCCTGCGTCACCTGGAGCAGGCTGAACTGTTCCACTTCCCGCTCGATGACGCGGCGCACCAGAGCATGCGCGCCAGCTTCAAGGCGCTCACCCCTGAGTGCACCCAGGCGATCGAGAACGACGTGCTGATGATCGAGAACCGCCCGATCAATGCCCTGCGTACTTGCGACGACGTCGCCTGGTTCGATTTCCGCGCCCTGTGCGACGGGCCGCGCAGCCAGAACGACTACATTGAGTTGGGCAAGATCTTCCACGCCGTATTGCTGAGCAACGTGGAGCAGATGGGTGTCACCACCGACGACATCGCCCGCCGCTTCATCAACATGGTGGACGAGTTTTACGATCGCAACGTCAAGCTCATCATCTCGGCCGAGGTGGAGTTGAAGGACCTGTATACCGGTGGGCGTCTGAGCTTCGAGTTCCAGCGTACCCTGAGCCGGTTGCTGGAGATGCAGTCGCACGAATTCCTGGCGCGCGCGCACAAGCCTTAACAGCAGCAAGCTTCAGACGGCAAGGAAAATTCAGGGCAATGCGCGATCCGCTCTGGTTTTTCCTTGTCGCTTCAAGCGCGAAGCCTGCTGCTCTGGAAGCCTCTCAGGCCTCCTGCATGAACTGCTGCCGATACTGGTTCGGCGACAACTCGGTGTGCTGGCGGAACAGTCGCGCAAAGAAACTGGCATCGTCATACCCCACCTCGTAACTGATGGTCTTGATGCTCTTGCGCGTGCTCGACAACAACCCCTTGGCTGTCTCGATGCGTAGCCGTTGCAGGTAGTGCAGCGGCTTGTCACCTGTTGCGCCCTGGAAGCGGCGCATGAAGTTGCGGATGCTCATGCCGTGGTTGCGAGCCACATCCTCGAAGCGGAACTTGTCGGCGAAGTGCTCCTCCAGCCAGTGCTGGATCTGCAGGATGATCAGGTCCTGGTGCAGCTTCTGCCCGCCAAAGCCCATGCGCCCCGGGGTGTAGTTGCGCTGCACTTCGTAAAGGATATCGCGGGACACCGCACGGGCCACGTTGGCGCCGCAAAAGCGTTCGATCAGGTAGATGTACAGGTCGCAGGCTGAAGTTGCACCGCCGGCGCAATAGATATTGTCGGCATCGGTCAGGTGCTTGTCCTGGTTCAGGCGGATCTGCGGGAAGCGTTCGGCAAAGCTGTTGAAGAAGCGCCAGTAGGTGGTCGCCTCCTTGCCATCGAGCAGACCGGATTCGGCCAGCCAGAACACACCACTGGCCTCGGCGCACAGCACCGCGCCACGCGCGTGCTGTTCACGCAGCCACGGCAGCACCTGTGGATAACGTTGCAGCAGGTTGTCGAAATCATCCCAGTAGGCCGGGAGGATGATCACATCAGCGTCGTCCAGGCCGCCGTCAACCGGTAACTGCACATTGCTGAAGCTGTCCACGGGCTGGCTGTCGGGGCTCACCAGGCGGATTTCGAACATGGGCTGCAAGCCCAGGCCCAGCTGCTTGCTGTAGCGCAGACTGGCGAGGTGGAAGAAGTCCTTGGCCTGCATCAAGGTCGAAGCGAACACCTTGTCAATGGCCAGGATGCTGACGCGCCGCAGCGACGCTGAGGGTTGGGTAAACATCATTGTCATTATTCTTATAGGGTAGAGTGGTCAATCACCGGCTGGATCGTCTTATTTTTTGGCGATTGTGTCTACCCCATGGAGCAGCGGCGCGAGGCGGTGCGCAGTGTTTGGATCAAGGCGCCGGGTTGGGTTGCTCCTGATGAATGGCTTCGATCGCTGTCAGCAGATCGGCGCTCAGGTTCAGTTCAAGGCTGGCCAGGTTGCTGTCCAGCTGCTGTAGGCTGGTGGCGCCAATGATGTTGCTGGTCACGAACGGCTGTCGGGTGACGAACGCCAAGGCCATTTGCGCCGGGTCCAGGCCGTGCTCGCGGGCCAGCTGCACGTAGCGGCTGCAGGCCGCCACGGTCTGTGGGTTGGAGTAACGGGCAAAGCGGCTGAACAGGGTCAGGCGTGCATTGTCCGGCCGTGCGCCGTTCTCGTACTTGCCCGAGAGCATGCCGAAGGCCAGCGGCGAATAGGCCAGCAGGCCACACTGTTCGCGTATGGCCACTTCTGCCAGGCCCACCTCGAAGCTGCGGTTGAGCAGGTTGTACGGGTTCTGGATCGATACCGCCCGCGGCCAGCCATGGCTCTCGGCCAATTGCAGGAATTTCATGGTGCCCCACGGTGTTTCGTTGGACAGGCCGATGTGGCGGATCTTGCCCGCACGTACCTGCTCGTCGAGCACCTGGAGGGTTTCTTCCAGTGGGGTGAAGTGATCCTGCGGCAGGTGCTGGTAGCCCAGCTTGCCGAAAAAGTTGGTGCTGCGCTCTGGCCAGTGCAACTGGTACAGGTCGATTCGGTCGGTCTGCAGGCGCTTCAGGCTCTCGTCCAGCGCCGCGACGATGTGCTGACGGTTGTGCTTGAGCTGCCCGTCGCGGATATGGCTGATGCCGTTGCCCGGGCCTGCAACCTTGCTGGCCAGGATCCACGCGTCGCGGTCGCCATGTTCGCGGAACCAGTTGCCGATGATGCGCTCGGTGGCCGCGTAGGTCTCCGGGCGGGGAGGGACCGGGTACATCTCGGCGGTGTCGATGAAGTTGACACCGGCGGCTTTGGCCCGGGCAATTTGTGCGAAGGCCTCGGCCTGGATGTTCTGCTCGCCCCAGGTCATGGTACCCAGGCACAGGGCGCTGACGTTGAGATCGGTACGGCCGAGCTGGCGGTATTCCATCGGTTAGTCACTCCTTGGCAATGGATGCTCATCAAAGCAGGTTGAAATTTTTCGCGCAATCTGGATAATTCAGCCCCTCTCCGCGTGGCGGAAGTGATGCACCATCACGCAGGAAGAACCCCGTCGAACATTGGCGTGCCCGACCCGAGCCCCCAAAAGCGTCTGTGTTCGGCTGCGCGCTTGCCCTTGGCAAGCTGTGCACTATCCAGTAAGATTCGCCGTCTATTTTTCGCTGGGCGGCCTCTGAGGCTTTAGAGAATGAAAACTTTTACTGCTAAACCGGAAACAGTAAAGCGCGAGTGGTTCGTAGTCGACGCCGCTGGCCAGACCCTGGGTCGTCTGGCTACCGAAATCGCTACCCGTCTGCGTGGCAAACACAAACCAGAATACACCCCTCACGTTGACACCGGCGACTACATCGTCGTTATCAACGCCGAGCAGGTTCGTGTGACTGGTGCCAAGTCTTCCGACAAAATGTACTACTCCCACTCCGGTTTCCCAGGCGGTATCAAGGAAATCAACTTCGAGAAGTTGATCGCCAAGGCCCCTGAGCGTGTTATCGAAACTGCGGTCAAGGGCATGCTGCCTAAGAACCCGCTGGGTCGCGACATGTACCGTAAGCTGAAAGTGTACGCGGGTGCTGCTCACCCACACACTGCTCAGCAGCCTCAAGAACTGAAGATCTAACGGGATAGTTCATTATGTCGGCGACTCAAAATTACGGCACTGGCCGTCGCAAGACCGCAACCGCTCGCGTATTCCTGCGTCCGGGTACTGGTAACATCTCCATCAACAACCGTTCTCTGGACGTGTTCTTCGGTCGCGAAACCGCTCGCATGGTTGTTCGCCAGCCGCTCGAGCTGACTGAATCCGTTGAGAAATTCGACATCTACGTCACCGTTTCCGGTGGTGGTGTCAGCGGTCAAGCCGGTGCGATCCGTCACGGTATCACCCGCGCTCTGATGGAATACGACGAAACCCTGCGTGGCGCTCTGCGTCGTGCTGGCTACGTCACCCGCGACGCTCGTGAAGTTGAGCGTAAGAAAGTGGGTCTGCGTAAAGCGCGTAAGCGTCCTCAGTACTCCAAGCGTTAATACCGCTTCGGCAGTCGAAAAAAGCCCGGTTCCTTGGAACCGGGCTTTTTTTTTGGGCTTGAACTAACCTGTCAGCAGTCAGTGGCCGCTTGTCGCATAGACGCAGATCAAGCAAAGCGTGGGTTGTCGCCCTTGCCGGGGTAATCACCTTGTCAGTGTGTGGATTTGTTTCTTACCATGGCGGCCAATTTTTAGTGCCATTGACACAACCTAAGTACAGGCCAGGTCCAACTGGCCAAGCAAGCTGATGGGAGAGGACTGAATGAGCAATGACGGCGTCAACGCAGGCCGGCGCCGCTTCCTCGTAGCCGCGACATCCGTGGTCGGGGCGGCGGGGGCAGTGGGGGCTGCGGTACCGTTCGTGGGGTCATGGTTTCCCAGTGCCAAGGCGAAAGCCGCGGGTGCACCGGTGAAGGTCAACATCGCCAAGGTCGAGGCCGGGCAGCAGATGGTGGCCGAGTGGCGTGGCCAGCCCGTATTCATCGTGCGGCGAACGGAGGAAATCCTTGGCAATCTGAAAAAAATCACGGGTGACCTGTCCGACCCCGAGTCCAAGGCCTCGGTACAGCCAGCGTACGTCGACCCTGAGGTTCGCTCGATCAAACCGGAAATTCTCATTCTCGTTGGTCTGTGCACGCACCTGGGCTGCTCGCCCACCTTCCGACCGGAAGTGGCACCCGCTGACCTTGGGCCGAAATGGGTTGGTGGCTACTTCTGCCCGTGCCACGGCTCCCACTATGACCTGGCTGGCCGTGTCTATAAGTCCCAGCCGGCGCCTCTCAACCTGCCCGTGCCACCACACTCTTATGAGTCGGACGAGATCATCGTCATTGGCGTCGACCAGGAGAACGCATGATGAGCAAGTTCATGGACTGGATTGATGCTCGCTTCCCCGCCACCAAGATGTGGGAAGACCACCTGAGCAAGTATTACGCACCCAAGAACTTCAACTTCCTGTACTTCTTTGGCTCGCTTGCATTGCTGGTGCTGGTCAACCAGATCGTGACCGGCGTTTGGCTGACCATGAGCTTCACGCCTTCGGCGGAAGAGGCGTTCGCCTCGGTCGAGTACATCATGCGTGACGTGGAATACGGCTGGATCCTGCGCTACCTGCACTCCACGGGGGCGTCAGCGTTCTTCATCGTGGTCTACCTGCACATGTTCCGCGGCCTGCTCTACGGCTCCTATCAGAAGCCACGCGAACTGGTCTGGTTGTTCGGCATGCTGATCTATCTGGCGCTGATGGCTGAAGCGTTCATGGGCTACCTGCTGCCATGGGGGCAGATGTCGTACTGGGGGGCCCAGGTGATCATCTCGCTGTTCGGTGCCATCCCGGTGATCGGTGATGACCTCACCCAGTGGATCCGCGGTGACTACCTGATCTCGGGCATCACCCTGAACCGCTTCTTCGCCCTGCATGTGGTTGCCCTGCCAATCGTGATTCTTGGCCTGGTGGTATTGCACATCCTCGCCCTGCACGAAGTGGGTTCGAACAACCCTGATGGCGTCGACATCAAAAAGAAAAAGGACGAAAACGGTATTCCGCTGGATGGTATTCCGTTCCACCCGTACTACACCGTCAAAGACATTGTCGGCGTGGTGGTGTTCCTGTTCGTGTTCTGCGCCGTGGTGTTCTTCTTCCCTGAAATGGGCGGTTATTTCCTGGAGAAACCTAACTTCGAGCAGGCCAACGCCTTCAAGACCCCAGAGCACATCGCGCCGGTGTGGTACTTCACGCCGTTCTACGCAATCCTGCGTGCGGTGCCTGACAAACTGATGGGCGTCATTGCCATGGGGGCGGCCATCGCCGTGCTGTTCGTGTTGCCCTGGCTCGACCGCAGCCCGGTGCGCTCCATGCGTTACAAGGGCTGGATCAGCAAGGCCTTCCTGCTGGTGTTCTGCGTGTCCTTCGTCATCCTCGGCGTGCTGGGCGTACTGGCACCGACACCTGGGCGTACCTTGTTGTCGCAGGTGTGCACGGTGCTGTACTTCGCCTACTTCCTGCTGATGCCGTTCTACACAAGGCTCGAGAAGACCAAACCGGTTCCGGAAAGGGTGACTGGCTGATGAAAAAGTTGATTGCAGTATTTTTGCTGGCAGTGATGCCTGCCTTTTCCTTCGCTGCCGAAACTGGCCTGGAGCTGGACAAGGTCGATATCGACCTGACTGACAAAGCCGCCATGCAGGACGGTGCGCGTACCTTCGCCAACTATTGCATGGGTTGCCACAGTGCCAAGTTCCAGCGTTACGAGCGGGTGGCTGATGACCTGGGGATTCCGCATGAGCTGATGCTCGAGAAGCTGGTGTTCACGGGTGCCAAGATCGGTGACCACATGCAGATCGGCATGAAGCCCAGCGACGCCAAGACCTGGTTCGGTGCCGCGCCGCCCGACCTGACCCTGGTGGCCCGCGTACGCGGTACCGACTGGCTTTACACTTACCTGCGCAGCTTCTATGAGGACCCATCGCGCCCTTACGGGGTGAACAACAAGGTATTCCCGAACGTCGGCATGCCTAACGTGCTGGTAGGTCTGCAAGGCAACCAGGTGGTAGGTTGCAAGCAGGTGCAGACTGTGGTCGATGGCAAGAAGCAATTCGACCCGTTGACCGGCAGCCCGTTGACCCATGAAGCTTGTGATCAGCTGACCATTACGCCGAATTCCGGTACCCTGACGACCGAGCAGTTCGACGAGAAGGTCAAGAACCTTGTGACCTTCCTGGCCTATTCGGCCAACCCAGTCAAGCTGGAGAGCCAGCGCATCGGCACCTATGTGTTGCTGTACCTGGCTTTCTTCTTCGTATTCGCCTACTTGCTCAAGCGTGAATACTGGAAGGACGTGCACTGATCACGCAGTAGTTTCTGGTTGTTGAACGCGCCCGGGGTGGCCTAGCAGTATTGCCAGGTCACCCCGGGCGCGTTTTCATTTAAAGTTGCACAAGCATCCGTGCGAGGAGCCGCTACATGGGCGCAACCAACAGGTTAGCCTGCTATTCCGATCCCGCTGATCATTATTCTCATCGGGTGCGCCTGGTTTTGGCCGAGAAGGGCGTCAGCGTGCAGTTTATCGATGTCGATCCCGCCCGCCTGCCGCCGAAGCTGGTCGAGGTCAACCCATATGGCAGCGTGCCGACCTTGGTCGACCGTGACCTGGCGTTGTATGAATCGACCGTGGTAATGGAATACCTCGAGGAGCGTTACCCGCACCCGCCGCTGATGCCGGTGTACCCGGTTGCGCGTGGCAACAGCCGTCTGCTGATGCATCGCATCCAGCGCGACTGGTGTGCCTTGGCCGATACCGTACTTGACCCGCGTAGCAGTGAAGCTGCCCGAACCGAGGCGCGCAAGGCCTTGCGCGAAAGCCTGACCGGTGTCTCGCCGTTGTTCAGCGAGTTCGTCTGCTTCATGAGTGATGAGCAAAGCCTGGTCGATTGTTGTCTATTGCCCATACTCTGGCGCTTGCCGGTGTTGGGTATCGAGTTGCCGCGGCAAGCCAAGCCGCTGCTGGATTACATGGAGCGCCAGTTCGCCCGCGAGCCTTTCCAGGCGAGCCTGTCCTCCGTAGAACGTGAAATGCGCAAGCTTTAAGGAGCCGTTGATGAACTCCAGTCGCCCCTATCTGGTTCGAGCACTGTACGAGTGGATCGTCGACAACGATTGCACGCCCCATATGCTGGTCAATGCCGAATTCCCGAAAGTTCAGGTGCCGGATGGTTTCGCCAGCGATGGCCAGATCGTCTTGAATATCTCGCCAAGTGCCGTGCGCAGCCTGCACATGGACAATGACGCAGTCAGCTTTGAGGGGCGCTTCAGTGGCGTAGCTCACTCGCTGTTCGTGCCGGTTGGTGCCATCCTGGGTATCTACGCCCGCGAAAATGGCCAGGGTATGGTTTTCGAGCTGGAGCCGCCTTTGATGGATGGCGACGAGCTGGAAGACGATGATGTACAGCCGGATGGCGATGGCCCGCCAGACGATGGAGGGCAGCCGCCGCGTCCGACTGGCCGGCCAAGCCTGAAAGTGGTCAAGTAACAAAAAAGGCGATCCGGATGGGTCGCCTTTTTTGTGTCTGCGATGGAGCGGGACTACCCGCGAAGAGGCCCGCGCAGGCAATCACTGATTCAATCGATGTACTCGAACAGCTTGACGATCTTCTGCACGCCCGACACGCCCTGCACCACGGCAGTGGCCGAGTTGGCTTCTTGACGGGTGACCAGGCCAAGCAGGTAGACGATGCCGTTTTCGGTAATCACCTTGATGCGCGAGCTGGGTACGGCACTGTCGGTCAGCATCTGAGCCTTGATCTTGGTGGTCAGCCAGGCGTCGTTGTTGCGCGCCAGAATGGAGGAAGGCTGCATCACTTGCAGCTCGTTGTGCACTCTCTTGACGCGCTGTACCTGGCTGGCGGTTTGCTCTGCAAGGCTCTTGAGGTCGGCGCGCGGGGTCTGGCCGGCCAGCAGGACGATGCCGTTGTAGCTGCTGACAACGATGTGCGAGCCTTTGTCCAGGTCTGGGCTGGCCTTGGAAATGTTCACGGCGGCCTTGGTTTCGATCAGCGAGTCGTCGATCTTGCTACCAATGGTGCGCGTGCCGCGATCGTCCTCGATCGGCGAATTGCGGGTGGAGGTGAGTACCGAGCTGCAACCAGTGACGCTCAGGCACAGGGTCAGGGCCATCAGGCCGAGGCGCATAGGGGTCATTCTTCACTCCCGAACAGTTGGCTGTCGATCAGATCGCACAGGCAGTGGATCGCCAGCAGGTGGACTTCCTGGATGCGCGCGGTAACTGTCGAAGGCACGCGGATTTCCACGTCCTCGGGTAGCAGCAGCGAAGCCATGCCGCCGCCGTCGCGACCAGTCAATGCTACGACAATCATTTCGCGGTCATGTGCGGCCTGGATCGCCTGGATCACGTTGGCCGAATTGCCGCTGGTGGAGATCGCCAGCAGAACGTCACCGGGCTGGCCCAGGGCGCGGATCTGCTTGGAAAAGACTTCGTTGTAGCTGTAGTCGTTGGCGATCGAGGTCAGGGTCGAGCTGTCGGTGGTCAGCGCGATGGCCGGCAAGCTGGGGCGCTCGCGCTCGAAGCGGTTGAGCAGCTCCGATGAAAAGTGCTGGGCATCGCCGGCCGAGCCGCCGTTGCCGCAGGCGAGCATCTTGCCCTCGTTGAGCAACGCATTGACCATGACCAGGCTGGCCTGCTCGATGTGCGGTGCCAGGATGTCCATTGCCTGTTGCTTGGTTTCGATGCTGGCCTCGAACAGCCGGCGAATTCGGGATTGCATGTCCATCTGGTGACCTTAAGTGGGGCGGTGGCCTTTGCTACGCGCAACAACGACCAGCCCGCGATACATAGAGCGAAAAAAACAAAGTGGGTTCAGCATTCGAAGGCGTTTTTCAGCCATTGAAGCGGTCTGCCTGCGTGGTGGCTGCCCTGCAGGGCGACTACGTCGAAGCGGCAGGGGTGGTTGCCCCAGTGAGCCTCCTTCTGCAGGAACAGGCTGGCAGCAAGCACCAACCGTTTCTGCTTGCGCCCGTCGATACTGTCGAGGGCGCCTCCGAAGGCCGCGTGCAAGCGGTAGCGGACTTCGACGAATACTACTGTATCGGCGTCGAGCATGACCAGATCAAGCTCACCGCCTTTGCATCGCCAGTTGCGTGCCAGCAACTGCAGCCCTTGCCCTTGAAGGTACTCAAGGGCAAGGGTTTCTGCCGCTTGCCCGGCGCTGGTTGGCGATGCTGAGGCCATCAACGCACGGTGTCAGGCAGGCGCTTGACCTGGCCGCCGGTAAACTCGGCCCATGGCAGCTGGCGCTCGACGCGCTGGTTGGCATTGATGCTCAGGCTGCCCGAAAGGCCCAGGATGCGGTTGTCCGGTAGCGCTTTCAGTTGGCCCAGGCGCGGTGCCAGGCTGTAGGCATCGACGCCCATGGCATACAGGCGGCCGAGGCTGCCAGCGGCTTGCGGCCACTGCTGTACAACCTGTTGACGCAGGCTGTTGCTGGTGTCGAGCAGCCACGGTGTTTCGCAGAAGCGGATGCCGTTCATGTCATTGTACTGGTTGACGTCGCCGCTGGCGCTGTACAGGTTCGAAGTGGCATAGACCGGCACGTCACCGGCGTACTGGAAGTTCAGGGTCGGCTTGATCTGCTGCGCCTGTTGTGGGGTCGAGGCGAGGAAGATGAAGTCGATGTCCTGACGGCGCGACGGTTGTGCAGCGATGCGGCCGCCTACCGTGCTTTGCAGGCTCTTGGCGCGGCCTTCGCTCTGGCGTAGCTGGAACAGGTCGGCAATCTGCTGGGCCAGGGCGACCGGCTGGGCGATGCGTTCGGCGGCGAGCAGGGTTCCGCCATTGCCTTCCCAGTCCTGGCGGAAGGCGGCCAGGACACGGTCACCCCATTCGCCGCTCGGTACCAGGGCTACGGCGCGGACCATGCCATCGGCGCGGGCGCGGCGGGAGACTTCACGGGCTTCGTCTTCGGCAGCCAGGCCGAACTGGAACAACTGTGGCGGCGCCTTCTGGCCGGCGTCAGCGTAGTTCAGGGCCAGGGTGGTGATCGGCAGTTGTGGTTTGGCGGCCAGTTGTTTGACCAATGGTTTTTCCAGCGGGCCGATGACCAGCTGCACGCCGGCGGCTTGGGCCTGGCGATAGAAGTCGTCCAGCGAGCCGATACGCGAGCTGTCGAACACCTGCACCGCAGGCGCTGGCTGGCCGGTTTGCTGGGCCTGGAAGTGAGCGGCCATGAAGCCGTCACGCAGTGCGCGGGCAACACCGGCCAGTGGGCCTTCCTGAGGCAGCAGCAGGGCGATCCTGGTCAGCGGCTGGCTGGCCAGTTCCTTGAGCTTGATCAGTGCCACCGGCAGTTGCTGGGCGGCAGGGTGGTCCGGGTGCTGTTTGACCCAGGCCTCGATGGCTGCTTGCTGCTGCTCCAGGGTGCCGGCGCTTTTCACGGCGAACGCCAGGCTGGTCCAGCCGGCCAGTGTCTGATCGTTGGTTGGCTGCTGCAGTTGCTCTGCAGGCAGCGAGGCGACCAGGGCCCAGGTGGCGTCATTGTTGGCGCTGGCCGCCTGGCCGCTGAGCAGTGGCGCCAGCAGTATGCGCTGCTGTGCGGCAGCCAGGGCCTGGCCATCGGCTTCAAGTGCGGCGGCGTGCACGGTATAGGTGCGCGCCTGTTGCTCTGGCGGCAGCTCGGCAAGGCGCTGCAGACTGGGGTGGGCCAGGGCGGTCAGGGCCGCCTTGGGCTGGTTGCGGCTCATGGCCAGTTCGGCCGCGAGGGTGCTGGCGAATACTTGCTGGGCCGGCTTGAGTGTGTCCAGCTGGACCTGCTCGAGAATGCGTGCGGCGCGTGGGAAGTCCTTCTGCTTGTAGGCCAGATCGGCCGCGCTCAGGCGCAGCAGAGCGGCGTCTTCCGCAGACTTGCTGGAAGCGGCCTTTTCGAGCAGTTGCTCGATGCTGGCGTCCGGGGTGCGTGGCAGTTCGCCCAGGCTGGATGAGGGCGAGCTGGCGCAGGCTGCCAGCAGGGCGGCGAGGCAGAGGGCTGTGAGCAGCCGCAGGCAAGCGATCATGTAAAGGTCCTGTTACTCGATCAAGTTGGCCGGCAATTGTACCCAAGCACTGGCCGGGGCGCGATGTTGCTGTGTCGATCCTTCACTATAGGTGGCTTGTTCCTGATCGCCGGCGAAGTTCTTTACGCCCTGTTGCAGGCGCTCGGGCTACAATGGCGCCTTTGATCCGAATGACAGGTGTGCGCAGTGACTGATGTGGCAGGGGCTTCGAAATCCACGGTGGGGACGCTGTATGTGGTGGCAACCCCCATCGGCAACCTCGACGACATGAGCGCCCGGGCGCTGAAGGTGCTGGCGGACGTGGCCCTGATCGCCGCCGAAGACACCCGTCATTCGATCCGCCTGCTGCAACACTTTGGCATCGACACGCCGTTGGCCGCTTGTCATGAGCACAACGAGCGCGACGAAGGCGGGCGTTTTCTCTCCAAGCTGCTGGCGGGTGAAAATGTGGCGTTGGTCTCCGATGCCGGCACGCCTCTGATTTCCGACCCGGGCTATCACCTGGTGCGTCAGGCGCGTGCCGCGGGGGTGAGCGTGGTGCCGGTGCCGGGCGCCTGTGCCTTGATCGCCGCACTATCGGCGGCAGGCCTGCCGTCGGACCGTTTCATCTTCGAAGGCTTCCTGCCGGCCAAGCAGACAGGGCGTCGAGCGCGGCTGGAGCAGGTGAAGGAAGAGCCGCGCACGTTGATCTTCTATGAAGCCCCGCATCGAATCCTGGAATGTCTTGAAGACATGGAGGTGGTATTTGGTGGCGACCGTCCGGCGTTGCTGGCGCGCGAACTGACCAAGACCTTCGAGACCCTCAAGGGCTTGCCGCTGGCTGAGCTGCGGGCTTTCGTAGCTGGCGACAGCAACCAGCAGCGCGGTGAGTGCGTGGTGCTGGTCGGCGGTTGGAGCGCGCCGGAGGGCGAGCAGGCCATCAGTGCCGAAGCTCAGCGCGTGCTCGACCTGCTATTGGCGGAGTTGCCACTCAAGCGGGCTGCGGCGCTTGCAGCGGAAATTACCGGTGTGCGCAAGAACCTGTTGTATCAACTTGCCCTGGAAAAGCAGAAAGCTGAGTAGTGGCAGTTTGATATAAATGTCGGTATCGCTTGTTCTTGCGCGCGCGTGCCGGTAACCTTGGCGGCGGAGAGTCGATCGGACAGTCGCTGCCTGTTTTTGTTCCGCAACTTTTTTGTTGTGTGAGCAGCAGGGGGAGGAAAGTCCGGGCTCCATAGGGCAGAGTGCCAGGTAACGCCTGGGAGGCGTGAGCCTACGGAAAGTGCCACAGAAAATAACCGCCTAAGCACTTCGGTGCCGGTAAGGGTGAAAAGGTGCGGTAAGAGCGCACCGCACGGCTGGCAACAGTTCGTGGCTAGGTAAACCCCACTCGGAGCAAGACCAAATAGGGTTCCATCAGGCGTGGCCCGCGTCGGAACCGGGTAGGTTGCTAGAGGCGTCCAGTGATGGCCGTCGTAGAGGAATGACTGTCCTCGACAAAACCCGGCTTACAGATCGACTCTCCACCTTTCTCTTCCTGCTTGAATCGATAGCAGATCCTCTCTGGTAATACCGAAAAAATCTTACTCTTAATAAATTACTTTAACTTCGAACTCCATTCGCTTGCGTGGGTTTGATTTTTCTCGTGTTTTTTTCTCTCTGGCAGTCCTTCCACATTCCGTTGTCGCGCTAAATCGCGGTCCTGTAAGGCTTTTCCTTATGAACGTGCCTTGACGGTGCTGCGGGCGGATTCCTATAGTGTGCGCAAGTGGCAGAAAGTGGGATGAAGTGGGTTTTCTGACACAAAAAAGCTAACATTGTGGGGAATCACAGCCGTGTTCCGCGGAGCCAACGCCGTCAGCCTCGATGCCAAGGGCCGTCTCGCCATGCCGAGCCGGTACCGTGACGAGCTCGACTCACGTTGCAATGGCCAACTGATCGTGACCATTGACGCCGTAGACCCTTGCTTGTGTGTTTATCCCCTCGACGAGTGGGAACAGATAGAAGCCAAGTTGCGTGCCTTGCCGTCGTTGCGTGAGGAAAACCGCCGCCTGCAGCGTTTGCTGATCGGTAATGCGGTTGACCTGGAGCTCGATGGCAGTGGGCGTTTCCTGGTGCCGCCCCGCCTGCGTGAGTACGCCAAGCTCGACAAGAAGGCGATGCTGGTGGGGCAACTGAACAAATTCCAGCTGTGGGATGAAGATGCCTGGAACGTGGTTTCGGCAGCCGACCTTGCAGCTATCCAACAACCGGGCGCCATGCCCGACGAATTGCGTGACCTGATCCTGTGACCATAGATAGCGGCTTCAACCACATTACCGTCCTGCTCGATGAAGCTGTCGAGGCATTGGCCCTGCGCGCCGACGGTTGCTATCTGGACGGCACTTTCGGCCGTGGCGGACACAGCCGTCTGATTCTCAGCAAGCTCGGGCCGCAAGGACGGCTCTTGGGCTTCGACAAAGATCCACAGGCGATTGCCACGGGGCAAGCGCTGGCGGCCGAAGACGGCCGCTTTGTCATTGTGCAGCGCAGTTTTGCCGAGTTGGGCGCGGAAGTGGCAGCGCGCGGCCTGCACGGCAAGGTCAGTGGCGTGTTGCTGGACCTGGGCGTGTCCTCGCCGCAGCTGGATGATCCAGAGCGTGGCTTCAGCTTCCTCAATGATGGCCCGCTGGACATGCGCATGAACCCGGACCAAGGCATCAGTGCCGCCGAGTTCATCGCCACTGCGCCCGTGGAAGAAATCGCCCGCGTCTTCAAGGAGTACGGTGAGGAACGCTTTGCCGGGCGCATGGCGCGTGCAGTGGTCGAACGCCGCGAAAAACAGCCCTTTACCCGTACCGCCGACCTGGCGGAGGTGCTCAAAGTGGCCAATCCGGCCTGGGAAAAGGGCAAGAACCCGGCTACCCGTGCCTTCCAGGGGCTGCGCATTCACGTCAACAACGAGCTGGGTGACCTGGAGGCTGGCCTTGAGGCTGCACTCGATGCGCTCGAAGTCGGTGGTCGCCTGGCGGTCATCAGTTTCCATTCGCTGGAAGATCGCATCGTCAAGCTGTTCATGCGCAAGCTGGTGAAGGGGGAGGCCGACAACCTGCCGCGTAACCTGCCGGTTCAGCACAAGGTCTTCGAGCCGAAGATCAAGCTCATCGGCAAGGCTCAGTTCGCCTCCGAGGCCGAGCTCAAGGCCAACCCGCGGTCGCGTAGTGCCGTGATGCGCGTGGCGGAGAAGCTGCGGTGAGCAGGCTGCTTGCCAAACCTTTGCCAGGCGGAAGCTTCCTGATGCTTCTGCTGTTCATCGGCGTACTGGTTTCGGCCATTGCCGTGTCCTACAGTGCGCACTGGAACCGTCAATTGCTCAACACCCTGTACGGTGAATTGAACGAGCGCGACAAGGCTCAGGCCGAATGGGGCCGGTTGATTCTTGAGCAGAGTACCTGGACCGCTGCCAGCCGCATCGAGACCCTGGCCTCCGAACAGTTGAACATGCGCGTGCCGTCAGCTGACGAAGTCCGGATGGTGGCGCCATGATGAAACTCGAAGGCGCACTCTACCCGTGGCGCTTCCGCGTGGTGATCGGTTTGCTGGCGATCATGGTCGGTGCCATTTGCTGGCGCATCATCGACCTGCAGGTGGTTGACCGTGACTTCCTCAAGGAACAGGGCGATGCACGCAGCCTGCGTCATATCCCCATCCCGGCGCACCGGGGCTTGATTACCGACCGCAACGGTGAGCCGTTGGCCGTGAGTACTCCGGTCACCACCCTGTGGGCCAACCCCAAAGAGATGCAGGCCTCCAGGGAGCGCTGGCCGCAATTGGCCGCAGCGCTGGGGCAAAACCCGCAGCGGCTTGCCGAGCGCCTGACCCAGCAGGCCAACAAGGAGTTCATCTACCTGGTCCGAGGGCTGACCCCCGAACAGGGCCAGCATGTGCTCGACCTCAAAGTACCTGGTGTGTACGGCCTGGAAGAATTCCGCCGTTTCTATCCGGCCGGTGATGTGGCTGCGCACATGGTCGGCTTTACCGACCTTGATGACCACGGTCGCGAAGGGGTGGAGCTGGCCTATGACGAGTGGCTGGCCGGTGTGCCCGGCAAACGCCAGGTGATCAAGGACCGGCGCGGCCGGCTGATCAAGGACATTCAGGTTACCAAGAACGCCAAGGCCGGGAAGACCTTGGCGTTGTCGATAGACCTGCGCCTGCAGTACCTGGCTACCCGTGAGCTGCGCAACGCCATTGCCGAGCAGGACGCCAAGGCCGGCAGCCTGGTGATCATGGACGTCAAGACCGGTGAGGTCCTGGCCATGGTCAACCAGCCGACCTACAACCCCAACAACCGCCGTAGCATGTTCCCGGCGGCCATGCGTAACCGGGCGATCATCGACGTGTTCGAGCCGGGTTCCACGGTCAAGCCGATCACCATGAGTGCAGCGCTGCAGAGCGGCCGCTGGAAACCGAGCGACAAGGTCGAGGTGTACCCTGGCAGCCTGCAGATCGGTCGCTACACCATCAGGGATGTGTCGCGCAGCGAGGGCCCGATTCTTGATTTGACCGGCATCCTGATCAACTCCAGTAACGTTGGCATGAGCAAGATCGCCTTCGACATTGGCGGCGAAGCCATCTACCGGGTCATGTCCCAGGTCGGCCTGGGTCAGTACACCGGCCTTGGCTTCCCGGGCGAGCGTGTCGGCAACCTGCCCAACCACCGCGAGTGGCGCAAGGCCGAGACCGCAACCCTGTCCTATGGCTACGGTGTGTCGGTGACCGCCCTGCAGCTGGTGCATGCCTACGCGGCGCTGGCCAACGACGGCAAGATGGTGCCGCTGTCGATCATCAAGGTCGACAAGACGCCGGAAGCCGTGCAGGCCATTCCGAAGGAAGTCGCCGAAACTGTTCAGGGCATGTTGCAGCAGGTGATCGAAGCGCCGCGCGGCGTGTTCCGGGCCCGGGTGCCGTTCTATCACGTGGCCGGCAAGTCCGGCACCGCGCGCAAGGCCACCGTGGGTGCCAAGGGGTACACCGAAAACGCCTACCGCTCGCTGTTCGCCGGCTTCGGGCCAATGAGCGACCCGCGCTACGCCATCGTCGTGGTCATCGATGAGCCGAGAAAGGGTGGTTACTTCGGTGGCCTGGTTTCGGCGCCTGTATTCAGCAACGTCATGTCCGGCACCCTGCGCCTGATGAACGTGCCGCCAGACAACCTGCCGCCACCGGCACCAGTCGTGCCATCGCAAGTCAATGCAGCAGCAGCCAAGGGAGGGCGTGGATGATGACAATGCCATTAAGCAAACTTTTCGCCCACGCCAGCCGTGATCCGTTGATCCGTGAGCTGACCCTGGACAGCCGCAGTGTGCGCCCGGGGGACTTGTTCCTGGCCGTGCCGGGTGCCAAGGTCGATGGTCGCGAGCATATCGCCGATGCCCTGGCCCGCGGCGCTGCCGCCGTGGCCTATGAAGAACAGGGCGCCAACGTGCTGCCGCTGACCGATGCGCCCCTGATTCCGGTCAAAGGCCTGATCGCTCAGCTTTCAGATATTGCCGGGCGCTTCTATGGTGAACCGAGCCGCCAGTTGAATCTGGTCGGTGTGACCGGCACCAACGGCAAGACAAGCGTTACCCAACTGGTAGCCCAGGCGCTCGACCTGCTTGGCCAGCGCTGCGGCCTGATTGGCACCCTGGGTACCGGTTTCTACGGCGAGTTGCAGAGCGGCCGCCTGACCACGCCCGACCCGATTGCCGTGCAGTCGACCCTCAATGACCTCAAGAAAGGCGGCGCCAAGGCCGTGGCCATGGAAGTGTCTTCCCATGCTCTGGAGCAAGGCCGGGTTGCCGCACTGGAGTTTGACATTGCGGTGATGACCAACCTGTCCCGCGACCACCTCGACTATCACGGCAGCATGGAGGCCTACGAGGCCGCCAAGGCCAAGCTGTTCGCCTGGCCGAGCCTGCGTTGCCAGGTGGTCAACCTGGATGACGGCTTTGGTCGTCGCCTGGCCGGCGACTTTGCTCGTCGCCCGAGTGTCGACCATATCGAAACCCGGCTGTTGAGCTATAGCCTGGAAAGCCCTGAGGCCTCGCTGTTCTGCCGCGAAGCCGTGTTCAGTGACGATGGCGTGCGCGCTACGATCGTCACTGCCCAAGGTGAGCGCATCTTGCGCAGCCAGTTGCTGGGCCGCTTCAACCTGAGCAACATGCTTGCCGCGGTGGCGACCCTGCTGGCGCTGGACTATGCGCTGGACGAGATCCTCAAGGTTACCCCGCAATTGCAGGGGCCGGTAGGCCGCATGCAGCGCCTGGGTGGCGGCGACAAGCCGCTGGTGGTAGTCGACTACGCACACACGCCGGATGCGCTTGAAAAAGTACTCGAGGCCCTGCGCCCGCACGCTCATGGCAAGTTATTGTGCCTGTTCGGCTGCGGCGGTGACCGTGATCGCGGCAAGCGCCCGCTGATGGCCGAAGTGGCCGAGCGCCTGGCCGACCGCGTACTGGTCACCGACGACAACCCACGTACTGAAGATCCGTTGCGCATCTTCGATGATATCCGCCCCGGTTTCGCCAGGCCTGACGACGTCGAGTTCGTCGCCGGCCGTGGCGAAGCCATTGCGCACCTGATCGCCACTGCCGCTGCCAACGACGTGATCGTGCTGGCCGGCAAGGGGCACGAGGATTACCAGGAAATCAATGGCGAGCGCCATGATTTCTCAGATTTGACCGAAGCCGAAAAGGCACTTGCAGCCTGGGAGGCTCCACATGCTTAAGCCGCTGTCACTCAGCCAGCTGACCACAGCACTGAATGGTCAACAAATTGGTGCTGACGCCACGTTCACCGGTGTCAGCATCGATAGCCGCAGTGTCAGCGCCGGGCAACTGTTCGTCGCCCTGGCCGGCCCGCGTTTCGATGGCCATGACTACCTGGCTGATGTAAAAGCCAAAGGCGCAGTAGCCGCCCTGGTCGAGCATGAAGTGGCCGGTGTCGACCTGCCGCAGTTGCTGGTCAAGGATTGCCGGGCAGCACTGGGTCAGCTCGGCGCCCTGAACCGCGCGGCTTTCGACAAGCCTGTAGTAGCCATTACCGGTTCCAGCGGCAAGACCACGGTCAAGGAGATGCTCGCCAGCATCCTGCGTACCGGTGGCCTGGTGCACGCCACCCGCGGCAACTTGAACAATGACCTCGGCGCACCGCTGACACTGCTGGAAATCGCCCCGGAACACAGCGCAGCAGTGATCGAGCTGGGCGCCTCGCGCATTGGCGAAATCCGCTACACCGTGGGCCTGACACAACCGCAGGTGGTCATCATCAACAACGCCGGTACTGCCCACGTTGGCGAATTCGGCGGCCCGGACAAGATCGTCGAAGCCAAGGGCGAGATTCTCGAAGGCCTGGGCGAGGACGGTATTGCCATTCTCAACCTGGACGACAAAGCCTTTGATATCTGGAAGGCGCGTGCCGGTGCGCACAAGGTCGTCAGTTTCGCACGCAGCAACCCGAAAGCCGATTTCCACGCTTCAGACATTGGTCGCGATGCCCGTGGCTGCCCGTCCTTTACCCTGCATGGCGCCAGTGAAACGGTAGCCGTGCAACTCAATGTGCTGGGTGAACACAACGTCAGCAACGCCTTGGCCGCCGCCGCCGCAGCACATGCCGTTGGTCTGAGCCTGAGCGGTATTGCCGCAGGCCTGGCTGCCGTGCAACCGGTCAAGGGGCGTACCGTGGCGCAGATCGCGCCGAACGGGGTACGGGTAATCGACGACAGTTACAACGCAAATCCCACCTCTATGTGCGCAGCCATTGATATACTCGCCGGCTTTTCCGGACGCACCGTTCTGGTGCTTGGGGATATCGGCGAATTGGGGCAATGGGCGGAAGAAGGCCACCGTCAGGTGGGTGACTACGCGCGTGGCAAGGTCGACGCCCTGTACGCAGTGGGTTCCAACATGACACATGCGGTCAAGGCGTTCGGCGCCAATGGCCGCCATTTCGCTACTCAAGCTGAGCTGATCGATGCGGTTAGCGCCGAGAATGCCAGTGACACCACTATCTTGATCAAGGGCTCGCGCAGCGCTGCGATGGAAAACGTCGTGGCGGCATTGTGCGGTGCCAGCGGGGAGAAACATTAATGCTGCTGCTGTTGGCCGAGTATCTGCAACAGTTCCATAAAGGCTTCGCGGTCTTTCAGTACCTGTCCCTGCGCGGGATTCTTGGTGTACTGACCGCGTTGTCCCTGGCGCTGTGGCTGGGCCCCTGGATGATCCGTACCCTGCAAATTCGCCAGATCGGCCAGGCCGTGCGTAACGACGGCCCGCAATCGCACCTGTCCAAGTCCGGTACCCCGACCATGGGTGGTGCGCTGATCCTGTCGGCCATTGCCATCAGCACCTTGCTGTGGGCCGACCTGAGCAACCGCTATGTGTGGGTTGTGCTGATCGTCACCCTGGCGTTCGGTGCCATTGGCTGGGTCGATGACTACCGCAAGGTGATCGAAAAGAACTCCCGTGGCCTTCCGAGCCGCTGGAAGTACTTCTGGCAGTCGGTGTTCGGCCTGGCGGCGGCGGTGTTCCTGTACAAGACGGCGCCAACCAGCGTCGAGACCACGCTGATCCTGCCGTTCATCAAGGATGTCACCATTCCGCTGGGCGTCGGCTTCGTCGTACTGACCTACTTCGTCATTGTCGGTTCGAGCAACGCGGTCAACCTCACTGATGGCCTCGACGGCCTGGCAATCATGCCGACGGTGATGGTCGGCGGCGCGCTGGGCATCTTCTGCTACCTGTCGGGTAACGTGAAGTTCGCCGAGTACCTGCTGATCCCCTACGTGCCGGGCTCGGGCGAGCTGATCGTGTTCTGCGGCGCGCTGATCGGAGCCGGCCTGGGCTTCCTGTGGTTCAACACCTACCCGGCGCAAGTGTTCATGGGTGACGTCGGCGCGCTGGCGCTGGGCGCCGCGCTGGGCACCATCGCCGTCATCGTGCGCCAGGAAATTGTGCTGTTCATCATGGGCGGCATCTTCGTGGTGGAAACCCTGTCGGTGGTCATCCAGGTCGCCTCCTTCAAGCTGACCGGCAAGCGCGTGTTCCGCATGGCGCCGATTCACCACCACTTTGAACTCAAGGGCTGGCCAGAGCCTCGGGTGATCGTCCGATTCTGGATCATCACCGTGATCCTGGTACTGATTGGCCTTGCAACCCTGAAATTGAGGTAGATGAGCGTGTCTTTGATCGCTTCCGACCAATTCCGCATCGTTGTCGGCCTCGGCAAGAGCGGCATGTCCCTGGTTCGCTTCCTGGCGAGCCGGGGCATTGCCTTTGCGGTCGCCGATACCCGCGAGCAACCGCCGGAACTGGAAACCCTGCGCCGTGATTACCCGCAGGTGGAAGTGCGCTGTGGTGAACTGGACGTGGACTTCCTGTGCCGCGCCAACGAGTTGTACGTGAGCCCCGGTCTGGCCTTGGCCACGCCGGCCTTGCAGCAGGCGGCCGCGCGTGGCGTGAAGCTGTCTGGCGACATCGAGCTGTTTGCTCGCCATGCCAAGGCGCCGATCATTGCCATCAGCGGTTCCAACGCCAAGAGCACCGTCACGACGCTGGTCGGTGAAATGGCCGCCAAGGCCGGTAAACGCGTGGCCGTGGGCGGTAACCTCGGTACCCCGGCGCTCGACCTGCTGGCCGATGACATCGAACTGTACGTGCTGGAGCTTTCCAGCTTCCAGCTGGAAACCACTGACCAGCTCAACGCCGAAGTGGCGACCGTTCTGAACATCAGCGAAGACCACATGGACCGCTATAGCGGCCTTCCGGCCTACCACCTGGCCAAGCACCGGATCTTCCGCGGGGCCAGGCAGGTGGTGGTGAACCGTCAGGATGCCCTCAGCCGGCCATTGCCCGTGGAGGGCCGCCCATGCTGGACCTTCGGCCTCGGCCAGCCGGACTTCAAAGCCTTCGGCCTGCGCGAAGTGGGTGGTGAAAAATACCTGGCGTTCGAGTTCCAGGCATTGATGCCGGCGCGCGAACTGAAGGTTCGCGGCGCCCACAACCAGAGCAACGCCCTGGCAGCACTGGCCTTGGGCCATGCTGCCGGTCTGCCGTTCGAGCCGATGCTCGAGGCCCTGCGCGAGTTCAGTGGCCTGGCCCACCGGTGCCAGTGGGTGCGCGAGCGTAACGGCGTTAACTGGTACGACGACTCCAAGGCCACCAACGTCGGTGCTGCCCTGGCCGCCATCGAAGGCCTGGGCGCCGATATCGAAGGCAAGCTGGTGCTGATCGCCGGTGGTGATGGCAAAGGTGCCGAATTCACTGCGTTGCGCGAGCCGGTCAAGCGTTACTGCCGCGCCGTGGTATTGCTTGGCCGTGATGCCGAGCGTCTGGCCGAGGCGTTGGGCGATGCTGTGCCGCTGGTTCGGGTCAAGACCCTTGACGATGCCGTACAGCAGTGTGCCGAGCTGGCCCGGGCCGGCGATGCCGTGCTGCTGTCGCCGGCATGCGCCAGCCTCGACATGTTCAAGAACTTCGAGGAACGCGGGCGCCTGTTCGCCCAGGCAGCGGGAGGTCTTGCATGATCTTCGGCATCTTCAAGCCCTACCCGTCGCCGCTGATCAGCGGCCGTGGCATCGACCTGGACTTCCCGATGCTCGCCGGTTGCCTGGCCTTGCTGGGCCTGGGCCTGGTGATGATCACTTCGGCATCCTCGGAAGTGGCTGCTGTACAGTCCGGCAACCCGCTATATCACATGTTCCGCCACCTGGTGTACGTGTTCCTTGGCCTGGTGGCCTGTGGTGCAACGCTGCTGGTGCCGATCGCCACTTGGCAGCGCATGGGCTTCATGATGCTGCTTGGCGCCTTCGGCCTGCTGGTACTGGTACTGGTGCCGGGGATTGGCCGTGAAGTCAACGGCTCCATGCGCTGGATCGGTTTCAGCTTCTTCAACGTTCAGCCTTCGGAAATCGCCAAGGTGTTCGTGGTCATCTACCTGGCCGGCTACCTGGTACGCCGACAGACCGAGGTGCGCGAAACCTGGATGGGCTTCTTCAAGCCGTTCATCGTGCTGCTGCCCATGGCCGCCTTGCTGCTGATGGAACCGGACTTCGGCGCCACCGTGGTGATGATGGGCGCGGCGGCGGCCATGTTGTTTTTGGGAGGGGTGGGGCTGTTCCGCTTCAGCCTGATGGTGGTGCTGGCGGTGCTGGCGGTGTTTGTACTGGTCCAGGCGCAGCCGTACCGGATGGCGCGCCTTATTACCTTCACCGACCCCTGGGCCGATCAGTTCGGCTCCGGCTACCAGCTGACCCAGGCACTGATTGCCTTTGGCCGTGGCGAGTGGCTGGGCGTTGGCCTGGGCAACAGCGTGCAGAAGCAGTTCTACCTGCCTGAAGCGCACACCGACTTCGTGTTCTCGGTCCTGGCGGAAGAACTGGGCGTGGTCGGCTCGCTGCTGACCGTCGCGCTGTTCGTGTTTGTCACCGTGCGCGCCCTTTACATCGGCCTGTGGGCCGAAAAAGCCAAACAGTTCTTTGCCGCCTACATGGCGTTCGGCCTGGCTTTCCTGTGGATTGGCCAGTTCCTGATCAACATCGGTGTGAACGTCGGCCTGCTGCCGACCAAGGGCCTGACCCTGCCGTTTCTCAGTTACGGGGGGAGCTCGCTGGTGATCTGCTGCGCCTGCGTGGGCCTGTTGCTGCGCATCGAGTGGGAGAGCCGCACGCACCTGGGCAGTGAGGAGCACGAATTCAGCGAAAGCGATTTTGCCGAGGAGACCAGTCATGGCCGCTGAAGGCAAAAATGTATTGATCATGGCCGGCGGCACCGGGGGGCACGTGTTCCCGGCGCTGGCCTGCGCCCGTGAGTTCCAGGCGCGCGGTTACAGCGTGCACTGGCTGGGCACCCCGCGTGGCATCGAGAACGAACTGGTGCCGCAGGCGGGTTTGCCATTGCATCTGATTCAGGTCAGCGGCTTGCGTGGCAAGGGCAAGCTGTCGTTGCTCAAGGCGCCTTTCACCTTGGTCAAGGCCGTACTGCAGGCACGGCGCATCATTCGCCAGCTCAAGCCCGTATGTGTCCTGGGCTTTGGCGGCTATGTGACCGGCCCCGGCGGCGTGGCCGCGCGGCTGTGCGGCGTGCCACTGGTGATCCATGAGCAGAACGCCAGGGCCGGTACCGCCAATCGGTTGCTGGTGCCACTCTCGGCGCGGGTCTGCGAAGCTTTCCCGAACACCTTCGAGGCCAGCGACAAACGTCGCACCACCGGCAACCCGGTGCGCCCGGAACTCTTCATGGACGCGCAACGTGCGCCCTTGGGCGAGCGCCGTGCACGCCTTTTGGTGCTGGGGGGCAGCCTGGGTGCGGAACCATTGAACAAATTGTTGCCTAAGGCCCTGTCCGAAGTGCCCGCCGCGCTGCGGCCAGAGGTGTTCCACCAGGCCGGCAAGCAACACGCGCCGATCACCGCCGAGCGTTATCACGAGGCGGGTGTCGCGGCTCAGGTAGAGCCCTTCATCAAAGACATGGCCCAAGCTTATGGCTGGGCCGACCTGGTGGTGTGCCGGGCCGGTGCCCTGACCGTCAGCGAACTGGCGGCAGCAGGCCTGCCTTCGATGCTGGTGCCTTTGCCCCATGCGATCGACGATCACCAGACCCACAACGCCCAATATCTGGCCCGCGAAGGCGCTGCCTTCCTGATGCCACAAGCGACAACTGGCGCAGCGCAACTTGCTGAACGCCTGAACGAGGTGCTGATGCAACCCGAGAAACTCAACGTCATGGCTGGCACCGCACGGCGCCTGGCCAAACCTGCTGCAACCAGCACCGTGGTCGATATCTGCCTGGAGGTGGCCCATGGTTGAGAGCCAGAAAGCCATGCCCCAGCCGAAGATGGGCCGTATTCGCCGCATTCACTTCGTCGGCATCGGCGGCGTTGGCATGTGCGGTATTGCCGAAGTCTTGCTGAACCTGGGTTATGAAGTGTCCGGTTCGGACCTTAAGGCCTCGCCGGTTACCGAGCGCCTGGAGTCCTTCGGCGCCGAGATCTTCGTCGGCCACCGCGCCGAGAACGCCGCCACCGCCGATGTGCTGGTGGTGTCCAGCGCCATCAACCCGGCCAACCCGGAAGTCGCCACCGCCCTGGAACGGCGCATTCCGGTGGTGCCGCGTGCCGAGATGCTCGCCGAGCTGATGCGTTACCGCCATGGCGTGGCCGTTGCCGGTACTCACGGCAAGACCACCACGACCAGCCTGCTGGCTTCAGTGTTCGCCGCAGGTGGCCTGGACCCGACCTTCGTCATCGGTGGCCGCCTTACCGCTGCCGGCACCAATGCCCAGCTGGGCACCAGCCGCTACCTGATCGCCGAAGCAGACGAAAGCGATGCCAGCTTCCTGCACCTGCAGCCGATGGTGGCCGTGGTCACCAACATCGATGCCGACCACATGGCGACCTACGAAGGTGACTTCAACAAGCTGAAGAAAACCTTCGTCGAGTTCCTGCACAACCTGCCGTTCTATGGGCTGGCGGTGATGTGTCTGGACGACCCGGTGGTTCGCGAGATCCTGCCGCAGGTGAAGCGCCCGACCGTGACCTACGGCTTCAGCGAAGAGGCCGACATCCGCGCCATCAATGTGCGTCAGCAGGGCATGCAGACCCACTTCACCGTGCTGCGCCGTGATCGCGAGCCGTTGGAGGTTTCCGTGAACATGCCCGGCAACCACAACGTGCTCAACGCCCTGGCCACCATTGCCATCGCCACTGACGAAGGCATTACTGACGAGGCCATCATCCAGGGCCTGTCCGGCTTCCAGGGTGTCGGCCGTCGCTTCCAGGTGTACGGCGAGCTGCCGGTCGAAGGCGGCAGTGTGATGCTGGTCGACGACTACGGCCATCACCCGACCGAAGTGGCTGCAGTGATCAAGGCTGTACGCGGTGGCTGGCCAAGCCGCCGTCTGGTGATCGTCTACCAGCCGCACCGCTACAGCCGCACCCGCGACCTGTACGACGATTTCGTCCAGGTGCTGGGTGATGCCAACGTGCTGCTGCTGATGGAGGTCTACCCGGCCGGTGAAGAGCCGATCCCCGGTGCCGACAGCCGTCAGCTGTGCCACAGCATCCGCCAGCGCGGCAAGCTGGACCCGATCTATATCGAGCGCGGCGCCGAGCTGGCGCCGCTGGTGAAGCCACTGCTGCGCGCTGGCGACATCCTGCTCTGCCAGGGTGCCGGTGATGTTGGCGGCCTGGCCCCGCAGTTGATGAAAAGCCCGCTGTTCGCAGGCGCCAAGCAGGAGAAGTCGAAATGACCAGCGCCTACGACAAGCTGCACTCGACCCTGGACGTCAAGGCGTTCGGCCGCGTCGCTGTGCTTTACGGTGGCAAGAGCGCCGAGCGAGAGGTGTCGTTGAAGTCCGGCGCCGCAGTGATTGATGCACTGAGCACTGCCGGTGTCGACGTGGTCGCCATCGACGTCGGTGACGACCTGCTCGCGCGCCTGCAAAGCGAGAAGATCGACCGCGCCTTCATCATCCTCCACGGCCGTGGCGGTGAAGACGGGAGCATGCAAGGCTTGCTGGAGTGCCTGGGCATCCCCTACACCGGCAGCGGCATCCTGGCTTCAGCGCTGGCGATGGACAAGCTGCGCACCAAGCAGGTGTGGCAGAGCCTGGGCATTCCCACACCACGCCACGCAGTGCTGGCGAGCGAAAGCGATTGTTTGCAGGCCAGTACGGAACTGGGCTTCCCGCTTATCGTCAAACCCGCCCATGAAGGCTCTAGCATCGGCATGGCCAAGGTGAACAGCGCCCAGGAACTGGTCGCCGCCTGGCAGGACGCCGCCAAATACGATTCCCAGGTACTGGTGGAGCAGTGGATCCACGGTCCGGAGTTCACCATCGCGGTACTGCGCGGCCAGGTGCTGCCGCCGATCGCCCTGGGTACGCCGCACGTGTTCTACGACTACGACGCCAAGTACATCGCCAACGATACCCAGTACCGCATCCCGTGCGGGCTGGATAGCGTCAAGGAACAGGAACTGATCGACCTGACCGCGCGCGCCTGCAATGCCATTGGCATCGAGGGCTGGGGGCGGCTGGACGTGATGCAGGACGAGCAGGGCCGGTTCTGGCTGCTCGAAGTCAACACTGCACCGGGCATGACAGATCATAGCCTGGTGCCCATGGCGGCCCGCGCGGCTGGCCTGGACTTCCAGCAACTGGTGCTGGCAATCCTGGCCGAAAGCGTGGCGACGCGAGGTTAATAACCATGCAAGGCGCAATGATACGTCAGCAGCAACCCGTTACCGGCCGTAGCAAGCCGGTGCCGCGTGGTGCCAGCCGGCTGGTGGCCGACGAGCCCGTATCGGCGCGCCTGCCTCGGCCAAGCCTGGGCGGCCTCAAGCGCTTGCTGTGGCCGGTGTTGCTGGTGGCGGCCGGCTTTGGTGCCTATGAGGGTGCCGTTCGCCTGATGCCGTACGCCGACCGCCCGATCACCAAGATCGATGTGCAGGGTGACCTTAGCTACATCAGTCAGCAGTCGGTGCAGCAGCGTATCGCGCCCTATGTGGCGGCGAGCTTCTTTAGCGTCGACCTGCCGGCGATGCGGGCCGAGCTCGAGCAGATGCCGTGGATCGCCCACGCCGAAGTGCGCCGGGTGTGGCCCGACGAGGTGGTGATCCGCCTTGAAGAACAGCTGCCGGTGGCACGCTGGGGTGATGCAGCCCTGCTGAACAACCAGGGTCAGGCTTTCACCCCGCGCGAGCTGGCCAACTATGAGCACCTGCCGCAGCTGGCCGGGCCGCAGCGTGCTCAGCAACAAGTCATGCAGCAGTATCAGGTACTGAGCCAGATGCTGCGCCCCTTGGGCTTTTCCATCGCTCGCCTGGAGCTGCGCGAGCGAGGCAGCTGGTTCCTGACCACCGGTGCGAGCAGTGCCGGGCCAGGCATCGAGTTGCTGCTGGGGCGCGATCATCTGGTGGAGAAGATGCGCCGTTTCATTGCCATTTACGACAAGACACTCAAAGACCAGATCACCACTATCGCCCGCATTGATCTGCGTTATTCCAACGGACTTGCCGTTGGTTGGCGGGAACCGATTGCACCGACGACGGCCCAACCCGCCGTTGCGAAGAATTAGAGAGAGGCAGGACCATGGCAAACGCGCATAGCGGCAAAATGATCGTCGGGCTGGACATTGGCACCTCCAAGGTGGTGGCGCTGGTGGGCGAAGTGGGCGAAGACGGCACCCTGGAAATCGTCGGGATCGGCACCCATCCGTCCCGTGGCCTGAAAAAAGGCGTGGTGGTGAACATCGAGTCCACCGTGCAGTCGATCCAGCGCGCCGTGGAAGAGGCGCAACTGATGGCCGGTTGCCGTATCCACTCGGCGTTCGTCGGTGTGGCCGGTAATCACATCCGCAGCCTGAACTCCCACGGCATCGTCGCCATTCGTGACCGCGAGGTCAGCCTGGCCGACCTGGAGCGCGTACTCGACGCTGCCCAGGCCGTGGCGATTCCGGCCGACCAGCGCGTGCTGCACACCTTGCCGCAGGACTACGTGATCGACAACCAGGAAGGCGTGCGCGAGCCGCTGGGCATGTCTGGCGTGCGCCTGGAAGCCAAGGTTCACGTGGTCACTTGCGCGGTCAACGCCGCCCAGAACATCGAAAAGTGTGTGCGCCGCTGCGGCCTGGAAATCGACGACATCATTCTCGAGCAGCTGGCTTCGGCCTACTCGGTGCTGACCGATGATGAAAAAGAGCTGGGCGTGTGCCTGGTGGACATCGGTGGCGGCACCACCGACATCGCCATCTTCACCGAGGGCGCCATCCGCCACACGGCGGTCATCCCGATTGCTGGCGACCAGGTGACCAACGATATCGCCATGGCCCTGCGTACCCCGACCCAGTACGCCGAAGAAATCAAGATCCGCTACGCCTGCGCCCTGGCCAAACTGGCTGGCGCTGGCGAGACCATCAAGGTGCCGAGCGTGGGCGATCGTCCACCGCGCGAGCTGTCGCGCCAGGCCCTGGCCGAGGTGGTGGAGCCACGTTACGACGAGCTCTTCACCCTGATCCAGGCCGAACTGCGCCGCAGCGGCTACGAAGACCTGGTGCCCGCTGGCATCGTCCTCACCGGCGGCACCGCGAAGATGGAAGGCGCCGTGGAACTGGCCGAGGAAATCTTCCACATGCCGGTACGCCTGGGCGTGCCGCACAGCGTTCGGGGGCTGAGCGACGTGGTGCGCAACCCGATCTATTCCACTGGTGTGGGCTTGCTCACCTACGGCCTGCTGAAGCAGTCCGAAGACTTGGCCCTGACCGGTAACAGCAACAGCAGCAGCAACAGCTATGGCGATGAACCGAAGGCCCCAGTGCTTGAACGCTTCAAGAAATGGGTCCAGGGCAACTTCTAAGTTTCAAAGCAGTAGTGGTAGGCGCGACAACTAGAGAACTGTAAGGAGAGGGAAAATGTTCGAGCTCGTAGACAACGTCCCGCAAAGCCCGGTCATCAAAGTGATCGGCGTTGGTGGTGGTGGCGGCAACGCCGTCAATCACATGGTCAAGAGCAGCATCGAAGGCGTGGAATTCATCTGCGCCAACACCGATGCCCAGGCGCTGAAAAACATTGGCGCACGCACCATCCTGCAATTGGGCACGGGTGTGACCAAGGGCCTGGGTGCCGGTGCCAATCCGGAAGTCGGCCGTCAGGCCGCGCTGGAAGACCGTGAGCGCATCGCTGAAGTGCTGCAGGGCACCAACATGGTGTTCATCACCACTGGCATGGGTGGCGGTACCGGTACCGGTGCAGCGCCAATCATTGCCGAAGTGGCCAAGGAAATGGGGATCCTCACCGTTGCAGTGGTGACCCGTCCGTTCCCGTTCGAAGGCCGCAAGCGCATGCAGATCGCCGATGAAGGCATCCGCATGCTGGCTGAAAGCGTCGACTCGTTGATCACCATCCCCAACGAGAAGCTGCTGACCATCCTGGGCAAGGATGCCAGCCTGCTGTCCGCCTTCGCCAAGGCTGACGATGTACTGGCCGGTGCCGTACGCGGTATCTCCGACATCATCAAGCGCCCCGGCATGATCAACGTCGACTTCGCCGACGTGCGCACCGTGATGGGTGAAATGGGCATGGCCATGATGGGTACTGGCTGCGCCAGCGGCCCGAACCGTGCGCGTGAAGCCACCGAGGCAGCTATCCGTAACCCGCTGCTGGAAGACGTCAACCTGCAGGGCGCCCGCGGTATCCTGGTGAACATCACCGCAGGCCCGGACCTGTCGCTGGGTGAGTACTCCGACGTGGGTAGCATCATCGAAGCCTTCGCCTCCGACCACGCGATGGTCAAGGTTGGCACCGTGATCGACCCCGACATGCGTGACGAACTGCACGTGACCGTGGTGGCCACTGGTCTGGGTGCACGCATCGAGAAGCCTGTGAAGGTCGTCGACAACACCCTGCAGACTGCCCAGCAGGCGTACGAAGCGTCCAATCCTGCGCCGGTGCGCCAGGAGCAGCCAGCGGTCAACTACCGTGACCTGGAGCGCCCGACCGTCATGCGCAACCAGGCGCATGCAGGTGCTGCCGCAGCCGCTAAACTGAACCCTCAGGATGACCTGGACTACCTCGATATCCCGGCATTCCTGCGTCGTCAGGCTGATTAATGGAATTTATCAGGGGTATAAAGGTGATTGGTATTCATCAAAGGTTGGGTCTGTTATCATCCCCAGCCTTTGTTGATACCTGTTCGCAATTTGCGCTGAAGCGGCCAATGCCATGATTAAACAACGCACCCTGAAGAATACCATCCGTGCCACAGGTGTCGGTCTGCACTCCGGGGAGAAGGTTTACCTGACCCTCAAGCCTGCACCTGTTGACACCGGCATCGTCTTCCGCCGCGCCGACCTTGACCCTGTGGTCGAGATCCCTGCGCGTGCGGCCAACGTCGGCGAGACAACCATGTCGACGACGTTGGTCAACGGTGACGTCAAGGTCGATACGGTCGAGCACCTGCTCTCCGCCATGGCGGGTCTGGGCATCGATAACGCCTACGTCGAGCTCTCCGCCTCGGAAGTGCCGATCATGGATGGCAGCGCCGGTCCTTTTGTATTCCTGATTCAGTCTGCCGGCCTGGAAGAACAGGACGCAGCCAAGAAGTTCATCCGCATCCTGCGTGAGGTTACCGTGGAGGAGGGCGACAAGCGCGCCACGTTCCTGCCTTTCGAAGGATTCAAGGTGAGCTTCGAGATCGATTTCGATCACCCGGTGCTTCGCAACCGGACCCAGAGCGCCAGCGTCGACTTTTCCAGCACCTCGTTCGTGAAGGAAGTCAGCCGCGCGCGTACCTTTGGCTTCATGCGTGACATCGAGTACCTGCGCAAGCACAACCTTGCGTTGGGTGGCAGTGTCGAGAACGCCATCGTGGTCGATGAGGACGGCGTGCTCAACGAAGACGGCCTTCGTTACGAAGACGAATTCGTCAAGCACAAGATCCTCGACGCCATCGGCGATCTGTACCTGCTGGGCAACAGCCTGATCGGCGAGTTCAAGGGCTTCAAGTCCGGCCACGCGCTGAACAATCAGCTGTTGCGCAAGCTGATCGCTGAAACCGATGCCTGGGAAGTGGTCACTTTCGAAGATGCCAGTACGGCACCGATCTCGTACATGCGCCCTGTTGCGGCCGTGTAAGTTCGAACACTCTCTAGTTCATTAAGGCCACCTTCGGGTGGCCTTTTCTATGGCTTGTCCAGGGCGTGGGCGGCCAACCGTTCCAGTGCTGCGCGCAGTTTGGGGTCGGTAATGCCCTCGGCGGTGTCGCGCAGGCTCTCGGCCGCACTGTTCGAAAGCTCGGCAGCATGCCCGCCACGCTTGGCCGGCACCAGCGGCGGCTGTACCTTGTACAGAATGCGCCTGAGGTTGCCGAATGCTTCCATGGCCTGCAGTGCCGCCAGCAAACGCTTCTGCTGGTAGCGCAGGCGGGTGGCCCAATGGCCGTCGGTTACCACCAGCAACAAAGTGCCATCGCGCCAGGACGCCACATGGCAGTGCTCGCGGGCAGCCGGTTGCAACTGGCTTTCCAGCAGGCGCTGCAAGTGCTCCAGGCGCTCGGCCTGGTTCAGTAGCAGGCGCAGCGGGCGCACCTGGCGCAGCAGGGCGGAGGGCGGCTGGGCGGGGGAGGGTTTATAGGCCATGGGGGTACGCGTGAGGTGACGTGGGCACAGTCTAACATCTCCGTTGCCTGTGCCG